>JALEIQ010000233.1 GCA_022769795.1 Clostridiales bacterium | reverse complement strand
GCCTTGCCCCGAAGGGGCAAGGCGACCCGAAGGATATCAACCGAAACGAGCGGAGGGCACGGCCAGTGCCCTCCGCGACGATTGAGGTTGCGGGTTCACCCCCTGCACCCCGTGGATTGCCCGCGCTTTGCGCGGGCAAAGGGCCGGATTGAGAAAGCTCGCTCTCAGTTTAAGGCGGAGAGCGAGCTTATTTTTGCAATTTTTCGCGAGTTCCTTGCCCGCGCAAAGCGCGGGCAAAAACGGGATTCCTAAGGGCGAAGCCCTTAGGCGGAGGGTGTGGGAGGCGGAGCCTCCCGCGCTCCCGTCCTTCCGTCATTCTTTGTAGCGGTCGGCGCGCCGCCGTACTGCGCCGCCCTGCGGCGGCTTGGCCTGCGGTGGGCGGGCAGCCTTGGGCGGCTGGGACGGTTTGGCTGCGGGATTGGGCTTGGAGCCGTTGCGCGCCGCGCTCCCACCATCGCTGGGGAAGGGGCTGACGGGCTTTTTGGCAGGCTTGCCGGGCTTCTTCGCGGCAGGCTTTTGGCCGCACGTCTTTTTGCCCTTTGCTTCCTGCTTAAAGGCATAGGTGTAGCGCTTTTCCGGCTCCACATGGGGCATAGGCGTATCCAGGCTGGTGTAGCAGTCCTTGCCAAAGGCGGCCAGCAGCATAAAGCGCAGCTTTTTCAGCGGCCTTTGCGGCTTGTACAGCCGCCAGAAGCATTCGCGCGCGCGGGCCGTATGCTCGGGGCCGGGCTCCACGCGGCTGTAATGGCTCATTGCCATCATGCGCCACAGGGGCGTTACGGGCGCGGGGAAGGCTTTTTGCCTGTCCATGCGCCTGGCGAACAGCAGCGGCGTTTCTCCCGGCGCGGGTGCGCGCTTGTTCAGGCGCATCACCGTAAAGGCCGCGCTGCCGTATACGAAGATCTTTTCCGCGTCGGTTTCCTGGCGCGCGGCCACGCGATCCGGCATGCGCAGCACGATACGCGCGATCAGCGCCGCCAGCGCCGCGGCCAAAAGCAGCCACCACCACGGGAAGGGCGGCTTGTCGCTGTCGTCCTCGGGCGGGGTTTCGGGCTCATCCGGCTCGTCGGGCGGGTTCTCCGGCGCTTCTGGGCTGGGGGTGGGCTCGTTGTTATCGTCCTGGTCGGGCGGCTCCGGCGTGGGGGTGGGCGTGGGCTCGGGCTCCTGCTCGGGCTGCTGCTGCGGCTGGTTGTTGTCCTCCACGCTTTGCTGAATGGGCGTCGCGTCAAAGGGCACCCAGCCAAAGCCCTCGAAATATACCTCCGTCCAGGCGTGCGCGTCCAGCCCGGTTACGTAGGCAAAGCCATCCGCGCCCGGCTGGGCTACAAAGCCCTCCACATAGCGCGCGGGCAGGCCCGCCATGCGGCACAGCACCGTCATGGCCGAGGCAAAGTACGTGCAGTACCCCTCCTTGCCCACGTAGAGGAAGTAGGTTACAAAGTCCTGCGTTTCCGGGGGCGCGTCCGGGGTGAGAGTATAGCGGTAGTAGCGCTGCAAATGTCGCATGATGGCACACGCCTTTTCATACGGCGTGTTGGAGGCCGCCACGATATTGTTCACATCGCCCAGCATGCGCTGCGCGTCCGTGGAATTGAGCAAATGCTCGGGAAGCTGCATGTACTCCTGCATGGCCGCGGCGTAGTTGGGGTCGCCGCCCTTGGGTGCCGCGTCAATCAGCGCGCCAAGCTGCGCGCCGCCGCCCTCCACAATGGGGGTAAACACGGTGTAGCGGTCGCCGCGCTGCAAATCGCGCGTGGTAAAAAGCTCGCTTGCGTCGTTAAAATAGGCGACCATGCTGCCCTGCGGGCTAAAGCGCCTGAGGAACGTGGGTGTAAACAGCGTGCTGGTGGCGGTGTTTTGCATCTGCACGCTTACGGCGTGCTCGTCCAGCAGCGTGCTGGCGGCGCGCACCGCGTCGGGCGGCAGGTTTTCCAAAAACACGGTTTCGCGCAGCTTGCTCCAGCGCGGGCTCACGTACAGATAACGCTTGCCCGAGGAGGTGTCGCGCCAGGAACGGCCGGTGTATTCGTCCTTCACCACGGCGCGCATAAGGGTGCGCTGGTCGGTTTTCACGGTCATCACGGGGTATTCGCTGGGCTCCGCCGGGCCACCCAGGCGCGCGTTGCCCTGCGGGTAGTAGCCGTAAGCGCCCAGGGTAAACACGTTGCGCGGTTCGGTAAAGAACAGGTAGTCCGAGATCGTCTGCTTCAGCTCCATGGCTGCCTTATACAGGGGAGGAATGGTGGTTTGCCCGCTGGGCAGCAGCAGCATGGCAAGCACCACCACCGCCGCCGCCATGGGCAGCACCTCAAACAGGTTCACCTTTTCGTGCGAGGTTTGCGAAACCAGCAAAAGCAGCGCCGCCAGCGCGGGCAGCGCGAACCAAAGGTACTGCGCCTTGCCAAGGCTCCACATGCCAAACAGCATGAGCACCACCACCAGCGTGGCGGGCAAAAAGCCCACGCTGCGGGAGGAAAACGCATAGCTCACCGCCGCCACGCACACGCCCAGCGTAAGCCCAACCTGGGTGGCAAACAGGCGCGCGGCTCCCGGCACGCCGCTTAAGTACAAAAGCAGCGCCTTAAAGGCCTCCACGGCCCCGCCCAGCAGGCCCATGCCCGGCAGCACAAGCTGCACGGCGCATACGGCCCCCGCCGCGAGGGCCAAAATCAGCCTTCCCCGCTTTAGCGCGCCCAGGCCCGTGCAAAGCGCCAGCACCAGCGCCGCCACGCCCAGGGAAAGCGCCGCCGTGCCGCCCACGCCAAAGCTGAACAGCAGCGGCAAAAGCAGCCCCGCGCATAAAAGGAAGCTCACCAGCAGGCGCGAAAGACGCTCGTTGCTTAGAAAGACGGGTTTGCGCACGCGGGTTCACTTCCTTTCCAAATGCTTGTTTTACGCGCCCTGCGGGGTTACGTAATTCACTTCCACGCCCGCCTGCTGCAAGCGCTCTACCAGGGGCGCGGTTTGCGCCTCCTCGGCTTGAAAGGTCACAAGATACAGCCGCACGTTGGGGCCCATGCGCTTCATGCGCACAATCAGGTCCGCCAGCGCGGAGGAAAGCCTGGTGGTGATGATAACCACCGCGCCGGTTTTGCGCAGCTCGGCAAGCTGCATCATAACCACGCGCTCGAACTGCTCGGTTTCGTTAAAGGTGCAGCGCGCCAATTCCTCCAGCAGCAGGGGCAGGCCCATCCGGCTGGAATATTCCATGGGACGGTCGCCCACCAAAGGCACGCGCACGGGGTTATCCTGGCGGATCTGGCAAGCCACCACGCTTGCGGCGGTTTCCAGAAGCGCGTCCTTCAAAAACGCGGCGTGCCGCTCCTCCATGCCCTCGCCCAGATGGGGCGGGGAGGTGTCCAGCAGCACAAGCGCGTCCGGCAGGGCGGGCTCCTCAAACTGCCTTACAAACAGCTCGCGCTTGCGCGCGCTCATCTTCCAATGAATGCGCTTGAGCGGGTCGCCCTGCTGATAGGCGCGCAAATCGCTTGGGCTGGAGGGATCCTCCATGGCGCGCTTCATGGTTTCCACGCCCATATCGCCCGCGGCGAAGGTGAGCGGCTCCACATCAAAGGGCACGGGCAGCACAAGCAGCTCCTGCCCCGCCAGATCCGGCTTGTGCTCGCGCTTGAAAAAGCCGAACACGTCGCTTACCTCGTAGCTGTCCACGCCGGGGAACATGGCCCCCACATGGTCGGCGGCAAACTTATGCACCACGCGCTGCCGCCGCTTGCCCAGCTGCGTCAGGCGGATGACGCCCGCCGGGGTGTTGCTGGTGGCGCGCATGCGCAGCGCTACCGGCGCGATGGGCAGCGGGCTTTTATGGCTCACCGCGATTTCCATGCTGACGACCTCGCCCCGGTTGACCTTTTGGCCGCTGAGGGCGTTTTCCACCTTCACGCTTTTCTCCGCCAGGCGCACGCTGGCAAACGAAAAAATCCACGCCAGCGCAATAATCAGCGCGATGAGCAAATACGTGCGGTTGCCCATCGACAGCGCGCACAGCAGCGAAAAGCCAAAGCATATTCCCAAAGCGGCATTCGCCCGTTTCAAGCGCATCCCTCCTCCCCCCCGGGGGTGACCCCCTGGACCCCCGGACTGCGCGCCCATGGCGCGCAGGGGGTGGGTGCAAGTGTTTGGTGTTGCAAATCAGACCGCCGGAGGGCGGAAGGCCCTCCGGCTCGCTTGGGGGCGTGCCAGCCAAGCTGATTGGCCGGGAGGCGGCCCGCTTTGGCGGGCTGCGCCTCCTGGGGCGATTTTGCGATAGCATCGTGTGCGGGGTGAGGCCAGCCAAGCTGCCTGGCCGGGAGGGCGGCCCTTCGGGCCACGCCTCCTGGGGCGGGGCTTTTTGCGATAGCATCGCGTGCGCGGGGTGAGGCCGATGGTGCTTGAGCGGCAACCAGCCCGCTCCGCTAGGGCCAGAGGGGCCAGGGGGGGATTTCGATTTCCCCCCTTAGTTGCCCTCCCCTAACCCCCTTGAAACGACCAGGGGATACCCCT
>JALEIQ010000264.1 GCA_022769795.1 Clostridiales bacterium | reverse complement strand
CTCATATCTTACTGAAAGATGCAAAGGAAGCTTTTTTTCGCCCGTCAGGTGCATAACCACATCCCGTAGGGTATCCGCCGGATAAATCGCCAAATTTTCAATGCATTCGCACTCGCGGACATTCACGCTGGGTAAAATGAGCTGCCGCATGCCGTGCTCCGCCGCCGTAATCGCCATGCCAAGAGCGCCGCGAACGGGCAATAGCTTTCCCTGCAACGAAAGCTCGCCCAACAGCATCGTATCGTTTAATCCATGAAAGCTTTCAGGTTCCTTTGCGCTAAGCAAAGCGATAGCGATTGCCAGTTCATAAGCGGTGCCTTCTTTGCGGACATCGGCGGGCGCAAGGTTCACCGTCACCTTGCCAAACGGAAATGAATAGCCGCTTACGGATATCGCGGCGCGTATGCGGTCACGGCTTTCCTTCACAGCCGCGCTGGGTAGGCCCACAATTTCAAAACCGACCATTCCGTTGGAGATAAACGCCTCAACCTCCACAGGATAGCCGCTAACACCCGTTAGGCCGCAAGAAAGCGTTTTGGCGAGCACGCGCATTCCTTCCTTCACATCAATAGTACAGCCCTGGAAACCACTTTAGCGCATTCAACCAGTTTATGCTGGTTAGCCAGCCGGAGGCATATGGGAAGAACATCACAAAGAATATCGCCGCGCCAATGAGGTAGGTAATCATGACCCCATAACGCCACTTGGGCCTGGACTTGGGGATGCGGTCAAGCCACCATGCCGTTGACAAAATAATGAAGGGCACGCTTGCAAAGTAGTGATAGATGTACATGCTGCGCGGCACCAGCATCCATGGCAGATACTGGGCCAGGAAGCCTATGGTCAGCACAAGCAGCGTCAAATCGCCATCTCCCTGTTTAAGCATTACGCGCTCCCTAACGCGAACGTATTTGGAAACGCATGCAAACAAAACGCCAAGCATTGCCACAGCCCCAATGTAAAACACCCAGGGGTTGCCCATGCACATAATGGTGCTGGCATATCCGGCAGGCTCATAGCTGTCACACGCAAACCACATGGCCTTGAGAATAAACGGCCATTGCCACCAGGGCGACTGAAAGAAGTGATCCATGCCAAGGCCGGGCGTGCTATGGTAATCCAGCATGCTTTGCTGCGCGCTGATTACCCGTTTTAACGTAACAGGGCCTGTTGGCAGCAGATAAGGGATGTAGCAGAGATAGTAAATGACGCAGGGAATCAGTATGAAGAAGATCACGCAAAAGCCGCAGGTAATCAAAATCCTTTTTAGCGTGAGCGTCTGTGCGCAAAGGAGGCGTGCCTCCTCCTGCTCAGACCGTCCGCGTTCCCCCGCGCTAAGTCCGCATGCCACATTGCTTACGCGGTACTGGCGGTATATGGTGAAGAAAAACAGCACGGCCAGCCCCACCGCAGAGTAAATGCCAATCCACTTGCTGGCGATGCCCAAGCCCATGAATATACCGGAAAGCAGCAGAAGAATCAGGCTTTTGCGGAAGGGCTTGTCAAACAGGCGCGGCGTTTGTCCGGCAACGGTTGCAAACACATCAGTCTGCATGTAGCGCACCATAAAGAGGTAGCTAAGCAGAATAAAGAACACGGGAAACGAATCGATCGTCGCGATGCGCGTTTGCGTGTAATGCATCAAATCAAGGGCGAACGCCGCCATGGACAGGACGGCAATGCTCCGCTTATGCGTTAGCTGCATTGCCAGCAAATACAAAGCAGGCAGCATCAACACGCCAATAAGCGCCCCGGCGAAACGCCATCCGAAAGGCGTCATGCCAAAGATGGCGATGCCTACCGCCATCATCAGCTTGCCAAGCGGTGGATGGGTGGTTTCATAGGGCTTAATCCCATGAAGATGCTCATAGCCTGTGCGGGCGTGGTAGATCTCGTCAAAATAGGTGCCGTTATACCAGCTTGGCTCGCCCACGCAGGTATCCTGCTCGTCTACCAGATTTTCGACAGGCTGCGGATCCTTTAAGATATTCTCGTTTGCGCCCGTATGACTAACAACCGTTATTGGAAGATTTTCACCCGCTTCGTTCCGAGCCACAATCTCCCACAGGTTCAGCCCTGCGCTCTCGGCGTTCAGCCTAAGATAGCGCCCGGTGAACCACTTGATGTTTTGCGGAGCGGAATCGGCATAGACAACCTTTCCATCCACGGTTTGCGCGTTCACGGCATACAGCCAGCGGTAGCATAGCCCCTCGCGCATTTGCAGCGGGGTTGCTTCGCTCCAATGTATGCCGTCATCGCTTACGGAAACAGAAAAATCATAGTAGCTTACGCCTGCATAATACAGCACGCTAAAGGTTTCCTGCCCTCCAAGGTCAAAAACAACCTGCTCGTCCGCCGAGGTGGAAACCCAGCCTGTTTGAGGTGCGGTGGTGCTTCCCAGGTTTGTAAAAGCCAGCACGGCATAGAGCAGGGCCGTGCCTCCCATGATTGCGTAATCGCGTGGGCCAAGATGAAGCTTGGGATCTTCTGGCCGAAAGAGCATCGCCTCATAGCTGGCGGGCACAAAGGCTTCCGGAGCGCTTTCCTCAGCCTGGGTTTGGCGCAGGCCTGTCCAGGCAATGTAGAGCGCGTACAGGCATAGGCACAAATTCAGAGCGCACAAAAGAATGTTCACAACCTGCGTATCCGGATTTAAATGCCCTTTTTCCGCGCCAAACAGAATGGAATTGTCCAGTACGATGGCCGTGTTTACAAACGTGGTAATGGAAAAGCCAACGCACAGCGTAAGCAGCCTGCGGTCACGCATGAGAGCGTAGCCCATTAGCAACAGCAGGATTGCAGGGAACAGATAGCGCTCATGTACTTTGATGCCCAGCACAAAGATCATAAGCAGGGAAAGCGCCATATAAAACGGCAGGCATTCCGCCCTGCGGTCATAGATCATGCACAGGATGGAAAACAGGAAAGCAAAGGCCATCATGGCATAGCCATACAGGTTATACGTTGCCGGAAGAAAAGCAAGCGCAAGCTGCGCCAATGCCTCTGCCGCCATCAGGATGGATAACGCGCGGCGCTTGGGCGAGGGAACGGAAGCCACCGTCGCAAAGCGCTTTCCCCAATAGCCCAAAGCGGCCATACAGCCAAATAGAAGCGCAGTTCCAACCGCAAGGGCCGTTGGAATGAGCGTTTCGAGCCCAGTCCAGTTGGCCCCTAGCAAATAATACAGGTTCGCTGCGTTCACAGTCGCGTAGGCATACGAACCAAGCGTATCCCGATACAGTCTTATCAGCCATCCGGGTTCCTGCTGGCCGTTAAAGGGTAAAATGACGGCCACCGCGACACCCGCCGCCGCAAGCAGTCCGATACCCAAGCGTTTCCACTGCTGACGGCGCTCCGCTTTGTTCGTAACCAGCGAAAGCACCAGCCAAGCGCCGCCGATGGGAGCAAACAGCAGCGCCTGCGGCTTGAGCAGAGCCGATGCAGCAAAAAACGGTATTGCAAGGCTCCACCTGCGCTCCATGGCGAAGTAGGCCGTTAAAGCCAGCATCAACGCAAGCACGCTGTCTGCCTGTCCCCAGGCGGCGCCATTCATCAGCACAACAGGATTGAGCGCGTATAAAAGCGCGACAAAAGCAGCGCCAGCCGTCCCCATCCGCCTTTTGCAGAAGCGAAACAGCCACAAACTGCCAAGAATATCGCAAATCAGCGGGAGCAATTTTACAATCAGCAAAGCGGCCTGCGTATTCGTCAAGCCTACCGCTTGCAGCAGAAGCCCGCACGGCCATAAAAGCAGCATATATCCCGGAGGATAATCGCAAAAATAACCTGCCTCATAAAAACCGGAGGGGCCTTTTTCCGCCATGCGAAGGCTCCACGCGGTAAAGCAATTGATATCCACGGAATAGCCAGGCACGCGCATAGCCAGCACAATACGGGCAAGTATCGCCAAAAGCATAAGCACGGCAAAGCAGACCAACGCCGGCTTTTCGTTGGAGGAGTTCAAAAGAGGACGGCAGCAGAGATATAACAGCCCAAAAACCGCCGCGATGATTAGAAACAGCGCCATGCTCTTTTTCCCTTCGTCGTCAGTTGTAACAGGAGCGGCAGCAGGCTCCGGCTTTGCGGCATACCAAACGGACGCGATTACCTCTTGTGGAAGCTGGTCCACCTTTTCCAAAACGATATCATCAAAATAGGCGCGCCCAACGCTCTCCGCACCGTAGCCGCCAACGCGCACGCCAAACGTCAATTCTGTTTGGCTTTCCCCTGTTTCCCCATACCATTCCAGGTAGCGCCATTCGCCCTCCGTATCAAACAGACGGTCGGAAAACGAATAGATATCCTCAACGGCAAAGTTCGCGCCGTTGCCAATGCCATTCATGGTATCTACAAGCACATAACCGCTAAGCCGGTATAGCGAGTTGGGCTCTACCGGCACGGTGCAGGTGTAGCGCGCGTCATTCGCGGTTGCGTTTTCAACCATGGCGCTGTATTTGCCTGAGTGCGCTTTTTCATCCGTAACGGCTATGCGGGAATAACCCGCCTGCGTGCGGTAAGCGGCGGCATACCACTCAAGCGGCTCGCCCGCGGCGTTTAGACGCTCAAAACCGCCGTTGGATAGCAGGTTATCCGCAGATTCGGCGTTTGCCGCAATGCCAAACAGCAGCAGAAACGCCGCGCAAAGCGCCACCCAAAATCGTTTCATTCGTCAGCTTCCTCCTCAACGAATTTACGGATAAAGGTTCTGCGGTGCTCGGGCGTTGGCCCAAACTCTTTCAAAGCGGCAATATGCTCCGCTGTGCCATAGCCCATGTTGCGCTCAAAGCCGTAGTGAGGCCACGCTTCTGCATAGGCAGCCATTTCACGGTCGCGCGTTACCTTGGCCACAATGCTGGCAGCTGCCACGTGATAGCTGGTAGAATCTCCACAGATGATGGATGTGATCGGGAAAGGCAAGTATAGACCATGCACGGCGTCCACAATGCACAGCGTTGCGGGCGCATGATCTGCAGCGCGCTCCATTGCCAGCTTTGTGGCATTCAGAATGTTCATATCATCAATTTCCTTGGGGCTGGCCCGGCCTACGCCTACATAAAGCGCCGTTTCCATGATGCGCTCATACAGTTCTTCCCTGCGTTTGGCGCTCAGCTTTTTGCTGTCGTCAATCCATTCATACAGCGGTTCGGCAGGCATAATCACGCAGGCGGCAACCACATTGCCAACCAGCGGGCCGCGTCCGGCCTCATCCATTCCGGCAAGCGATGTGCCAAAGCAGGGATAGGCACGGTCATAGGCTACCATTTCCTGAAAATGGGCCAACCGTTTTTCAGAGGGCTTCGGCATGGCCATCCTCCCTTTCCGGCTTGGGAGCCTCCTCAAGTGTGATCTTCCCCACCTTGCCTTCGCGGAATTCATCAAGAATTACCGCGCAGGCCCGATCCAAATCACATACTCCGCCGCGCATCAGGAAGCCTCGTCCCCGGCATACTTCCTCCAAAAGCGGGTAGCCGCGCAGCTCCGCATCCTTGATTTTATAGCGTTCCATGGTGCGTTGGGGCATAACGGAAAGCAAATCCTCCAGCAGATTCACGCAAAGCTCATATTGATCATACACGGCATCGCGGATCGTGCCAATATAGGCCAACCGCGTGGCGGCCCGTTGGTCGTTCAGCTTGGGCCACAGCATGCCGGGCGTATCCAACACCTCCAAATAGGGAGATACCTTCACCCACTGGTTGCTCTTGGTAACGCCCGGCCTGTCGCCGGTTTTGGCAATGCTTCCGCCGTACAAACGGTTGATGAAGGTGCTCTTGCCCACATTGGGCACGCCTACCACCATAGCACGCAGCGTTTTTTGAATGCCTCTCCTGCGGTTTCTCTCCAGCACGTCCTGCGCGGCCACCTCAATCAGCTGGCGCGCCTGCTTTGTTTTTTGAGGGCTTTTGTCGTAAGCCATGACCTCTGTTCCCTGCCGCTTGAAATAGGCTAACCAAGCCTGCGTTTTGGCATGCTCGGCTAAATCTGCCTTGCAAAGCAGCAGTACACGGCGCTTGTGGCGTATCAACGCATCCAGCGCGGGATTCCGGCTCGAAAGAGGCAGCCGCGCATCGCACAGTTCAACCACCAAGTCAACCTTTGCAAGTTGAGCGCTTAAAAGGCGTTTCGCCTTGGCCATATGGCCGGGATACCACTGGATATCCAAATAGAAAACCCCTTCCGCTGTGGGTAAAGCAACCATAGTTTGTAGGATACATCCTCTATTAAAACATCCTTTTTTCAAAAGCGCAAGGGGAAAGAACGGGAGTATATGTAAAATAGCAAGGAAACGCAACGATTTCAGGGATCTTGTAAAGGTTTTATGAACAAGTGTTTTTCTTAAGAAATTTAGGTTGCAAGAAAAATCCGGGCGAAAGATCTTTCTTCCGCCCGGATGGCATGCGTAGGGTTAGATGTAAATATCCCTTTGCTCATACGTGGTATGAAGCAGTTCATGCGCCTTATGGCTATTGGGTTTTCCAAGGAACTCCTCATAAATCTGCTTGATTTCGGAGTTCTCATGGCTCTTGCGAACGGGCTTGGCCTCGTCCTCAGCGTAGAGGGCCTTGGCACGTTCGGCGCGGATATCCGTCCAGTTGCGCACCTGCGCGGACACAATGGGCTGGCCGCCGCCATTTACGCAGCCGCCAGGGCAGCCCATAACCTCGATGAAGTGATAGTTCTTTTCGCCGCGCTTGACAGAATCCAGGAGCTCGGCAGCCTTACCGGTGCTGGAGCAAACGGCGACATTTACATCCATATCTCCAACCTTTACCGTGGCTTCCTTGATGCCCTTCACGCCGCGAACCTCGGTAAAGTTCACGTCCTCAAGCTTTTTACCGGTAATTACCTCATAGGCGGTACGCAGCGCAGCTTCCATAACGCCGCCGGTAGCGCCGAAGATAACGCCAGCGCCAGAGCTTTCGCCCAACAGGCTGTCGAAATCCTCGTCAGGTAGGTTAACGAAGTCGATGCCAGCTTCCTTAATCATCCGGGCCAGCTCGCGGGTCGTGATAACCTCGTCCACATCCGCCATTCCATTATGCCCAAGCTCGGGGCGCTTGGCCTCAAATTTCTTGGCAGTACAGGGCATCACGGATACCACAACGATATCCTTGGGATCCACATTCGCCTTCTGGGCGTAATACGTCTTAATCATCGCGCCCGCCATCTCATGCGGCGATTTGCAGGAGCTCAGGTTTGGAATGAACTCGGGATAGTAATGCTCACAATACTTGATCCAGCCGGGAGAGCAGCTGGTAATCATGGGCAATACGCCGCCGTTGGTTACGCGGTCAACCAGCTCGTTAGCTTCCTCCATAATGGTCAGGTCGGCGGCAAAGTCCGTATCGAACACCTTGGCAAAGCCCAGGCGGCGCAGCGCGGCAACCATTTTGCCCGTTACACTGGTGCCCATGGGGAAGCCAAATTCCTCACCCAATGCCGCGCGAACGGCGGGAGCGGGCTGTACCACAACATGCTTGGTGCTGTCGCCAAGGGCCTCCCAAACGGCCTTGGTACCGTCCGCTTCGGTCAAAGCGCCTACGGGGCAAGCGGTGATGCACTGGCCGCAGTTAATGCAAGCCATCTGCGCAAGCTTCATATCCCACGGGCTCTCAATGGCGGTTTTGAAGCCGCGGCGAACCGGGCCGATAACGCCAACCTTCTGCACATTGGCACACGCGCTTACGCAGCGGCGGCACAGAATGCACTTGTTGTTGTTGCGCACGATGGAGGCAGAGGACGTGTCGGGCTCGTATTCGTTCTGCGCGCCCGCAAAGCGCTCGCCGCTCTCCACGCCCAAATCCAGGCAGAGCTTTTGCAGCTCACAGTTCTGGCTGCGCACGCAGGACAGGCATTTCTTTTCGTGGTTGCTCAGGATCAGCTCCAGGTTAATCCTGCGCGCTTCGCGCACAGCGGGGGTGTTGGTCTTTACAACCATATTGGGCGTTACGGGCAGCACGCAGGCGGCCTGCAAGGCACGTCCGCCGCAGTCCACAACGCACAGGCGGCAGTTTGCCGTTTCGTTGATATCTTTCAAATAGCAGAGCGTGGGAATGTTCACCTTTGCGATACGCGCAGCCTCAAGCACCGTCGTACCCGCGGGAACCTCTACCTTCACTCCGTCAATGGTAAGTGGAATCATCTGTTCCATGTTCGTTCCTCCTTAGCGGATGTTAGTTCTTGACGATGGCGCCAAAGCGGCACTTCTCCATGCAGGAGCCGCACTTAATGCACTTGGTGGTATCGATATGGTGCATCTCCTTCACCGAGCCGCTGATGGCGTTCACGGGGCAAACGCGCGCGCAGGCGGTGCAGCCACGGCACTTATCGGTGATTTCATAGTTAAGCAGCTTCTGGCAATGGTGCGCGGGGCAGCGCTTTTCCTTAATGTGCGCCTCATATTCGTTGCGGAAGTACTTGATTGTAGACAGTACGGGGTTGGGCGCGGTTTGGCCTAGGCCGCACAGGGCGGTCGCCTTAATATTTTTCGCCAGCGCTTCCAGCTTTTCAATATCGCCTTCCTCGCCTTTGCCTTCCACAATTCTTTCAAGAATCTCCAGCATGCGCTTGGTGCCGATACGGCATGGCGTGCACTTGCCGCAGCTTTCATCCACGGTGAAGTCCAGGAAGAAGCGGGCGATATCAACCATGCAGTTGTCCTCGTCCATTACAATCATGCCGCCGGAGCCCATCATAGAGCCAATGGAGGTAAGTGAGTCATAATCGATGGCAATATCAAGATACTCTGCGGGAATGCAGCCGCCGGAAGGGCCGCCCGTCTGCACAGCCTTGAAGGCCTTGCCATTGGGGATGCCGCCGCCGATTTTGTAGATGATATCACGCAGAGGCGTGCCCATGGGCACTTCCACCAGGCCGGTGTTGTTGATTTTTCCGCCCAACGCGAATACCTTGGTGCCCTTGCTGTTTTCCGTGCCGATGGAAGCAAACCAATCCGCGCCGTTTAAGATAATCTGTGGAATATTGGCGAGCGTTTCCACGTTATTGATGTTGGTGGGCTTGTCAAACAGGCCGCGAACCGCCGGGAACGGGGGCTTGGGCTTGGGCTCGCCGCGACCGCCCTCGATGGAGTGCATCAAAGCGGTTTCTTCGCCGCAAACGAACGCGCCCGCGCCAAGGCGAATGAAAATGTCGAAGTCAAAGCCGGAGCCAAAAATGTTCTTGCCAAGCAGGCCGTATTCGCGCGCCTGATTAATAGCGATCTCCAAGCGCTTTACCGCGATGGGATATTCGGCGCGCACATAGATATAGCCCTCGCTTGCGCCGATGGCGTAGCCGCCAATAGCCATGGCCTCCAGCACGGAATGCGGGTCGCCCTCCAACACGGAACGATCCATAAACGCGCCGGGGTCGCCTTCATCAGCGTTGCAGACCATATATTTCTGATCCGCCTTTGAGGCGGCGGCAAACTGCCACTTCTTGCCCGTGGGGAAACCCGCGCCGCCGCGCCCGCGCAGGCCGGATTTAAGCACCTCGGCGATTACCTGCTCGGGGGTCATTTCGGTAAGCACCTTGGCCAAAGCCTTGTAGCCGTCAAAGGCGATATACTCGTCGATGTTCTCCGGGTCAATCACGCCGCAGTTGCGCAGCGCAAGGCGCTTTTGAGGACGGTAGAAATCGATATTATCAAGGGTCAGATGCTGCTCCTCGTCCGCCTTTTCCTTGTACACCAAATGCTGCACAATGCGGCCCTTGAGCAGATGCTCGGAAACGATCTCATCCACATCCTCAAGATGGATGCGGCTGTAGAACGTGCCCTCCGGATAGACGATTACAACCGGGCCGGCTTCGCAAAGGCCAAAGCAGCCGGTGCGTACAACCTTCACTTCCCTATCCAGACCGTTGCGCTCGATCTGCTCCTCAAAGCGCTTAATCAGCTCGGCAGAGCCGCTGGACGAACAGCCGGTACCGCCGCAGACAAGCACATGTGCGCGAAAAAGATCCATGTTCGTTCCTCCTTAGCGTTCTTATTTGCCTTCCGCGGCGCCAATGGTGTATTCCTGTACGGGGCGGCCGTTCACAATATGCTCGGCCACGATACGCGACACCATATCGGGAGTTACCTTTACATAGGTTACCTTTTCCTTGCCGGGCACCAGCACGTCAAGCATGGGCTCCAGACGGCACATGCCAATGCAGCCCGTCTGAGAAACCGTTACGTTCTGCAAATTGCGTTTTTGGATTTCCTCCAGGAATTTCAGCATAACAGGACGCGCGCCCGCTGCGATGCCGCAGGTCGCCATGCCTACAACAACGCGAATGGCATCCTCGCCCTCTCTGCGCATAGCCACCTTATCCAGCGTTTTGGCGCGGATCGCTTCCAATTCAGCCAGGGATTTCATACTTCAGACACCTCCAAAATCGGCTTAAATTCTTCTTCAATGCTTTCTTTCATCCAAGCGGCCACATCCGGCTCGTTAAGCGGCACCTCTCCTAGCGCCTGGCGAAGCTGGCGCGTATCGAAGCTTGCTTCAAGCCCCGGAGCGCTTGCCCGGAATAAAAAATCGGGTTTATCGGGATTAAGCACCACCAGCGTCAGCAGCGAATCGCAAATATCCCCCATGGGAATACAATCGATATTCCGCAAATCAAACGATGCGTGAATATAGGTTCCTTCCCCAACGGCGCTTTCGATGCCGAAGGCGCCGCCGCACATTTCCGCGCTTTGCTTTAGCATGGGAATTCCCAAGCCAACCTTGCGCGTGGTGCGCGTGGTTGTAAAGGGGTCTGTTACACGAGCAAGGAATTCGGGACTCATTCCGCAGCCGTTGTCGCGCACGGAAAAGGTGAGCACCTCTTGCTCGTTCACATCAAAACGCACCGTTACCAGCGTGGCGCCCGCTTTAATGCTGTTTTGGGCAATGTCCAAAACATGCATGCTCAAGTCGCGCATACCCGCTTACGAAGCCTTGTACTTCGCCAGAATGCCCGGGATTTCTTCGGGCGTAAGGCGGCCAAAGACCTCGTCGTTAATCATCATTACGGGGGCGAGGCCGCAAGCGCCCAGGCAGCGCGTGGCCTGCACGGTAAAGCGCCCGTCCTTCGAGGTTTGACCAACCTCAATTCCCAGCTCGCTGCACAGCTTATCCAGCACCTTTTGCGAACCCTTCACATAGCAGGCCGTACCCAGGCATACGCCGCATACATACTGCCCCTTGGGCTGCAGGGAAAACTGGGAGTAGAATGTGGCAACGCCGTACACCTCGCTAAGCGTTACGCCTAAGCTGTCGGCAATGATTTCCTGTACGTCGATAGGCACGCAGCCGAAGATGTTCTGCGCTTCCTGCAGCACAGGCATCAACGCGCCTTTCTGGCCCTTGTGGGCCCGGATAACTTCCGCCAGCTTTTCATATTTTTCGTTATGATTGGACATGGCAGCCTATGACCTCCTCCATTTTCGTTGCGGAACAAAATGCTATGTCCTCAGACATACGCATCATATATAGTTTATCATATAACGATGCTAATTGCACGCAATTTCGAGCGAAATTGATAAATTTTTATTGGTTGATTGTAAAATCAAGTTGGACACTTAAATGAAAAAATCCATAGTGATTATT
>JALEIQ010000188.1 GCA_022769795.1 Clostridiales bacterium | reverse complement strand
TACTGCCCAGAAGCAGCCATAGATCATATGTGCCATCCTCTATGCCCAGCGTGATCGCCAGCAGCAAATACGCCGGCGTAGGCAGCACCACAAGATACAGCACCGTATAGCGCGTTACGCATTGCCAAAGCTTCGGCCTGCCGCCTGTACGCCGGTCCACAAGTCGCAAATGCAGCAACACCTTGCCAATGGAACGGCCTCCCATAAGCCACTCGCCAAGCATAAAATAGCCTGCAACGCCTACGCCGTAGCACCCAAACAACCAGCGCGCCATGGCCCGCGCTCCCTGACCCACCGGGGCCACGGTTGGGCACAGCCACATGAGCGTTCCCAAAGCCACAAGCATAATCAAAAAATCCAGCATGGCCGCAAAGCTGCGCCTGGTTACGGATACCTGTTCTCCACGGTGATATGCCACCGCGTCCATGCGTTCTTTAGAGGGCAAAACGCGCATGGCCAGCGGTGCCGCCCAGTAACCCAGCATCCCGCCCAGCGTGTTGGTAATCAGGTCATCCACGTCAGCAAGCCGGTAGGGCCTTGGGTACAGGAAATACAAACCTGTCAACTGCGTCAATTCAAAAAACAGGCTGAGCAAAAAAGCGGCCAGCACGGTTTTGCGAAAAGAAAAGCCAAAGTAATACCGCAGATAGACGCCAAGCGGAGCCAGCATAGCCACGTTGGCGACAATCTGGAAAAAGCCGCGGCACCATACCAGCTTGTGCCATGTGGAAGAATCCCGTAAATTCACCGCCGGGTTGGAAAACAGTTCCGCCACCTCGTTAAAAGGAATCAACTGTACCGTAGGTGACGTAAGTCCTCGCACCATTTCCACATCCGGCAATGGAAGAATCACCAGGAAATAGGCGCACATCAAATACAGCACAAACGAGTAGATAATCGCCGTGCGCAGCAGCAGAATCGCCCCATATTTTCGATACTGCACAAACATATATGGCAGCGTAATCAAAAGCGCCACAAACGGGAAAAATACCAAAGCGGTTTTAATGGGTTCAATATATTGGTTCACGCATCAAATCTCCAAATGCGGCAATTTTGCGGTCATAGCCTCATAGCCCTCAATTACCGCGTCGCACCAAGCATCAAATTCCGGATCTGGCTTCTGGCATTCCGCATGGGCATAGATATAGCGAACTGCCTCGCGCACGCCCTGGTCGTAGCGCTTTACAGCACAAAACTCCGGTACTGCACGCTTGAGCTTTGTATTGTCAAACAGCACGGTATTGCTCTTGTCGCCAAGCAATCTGCCATTGTATCCATTGCAAAGCATACCCAGCGTTTCACTGGCGATATGTACAAACTTCGTCTTCACTCCAAGCGCGGCGCCAACAGCCTCATACGCCTGGTTCCAGGTCAAGTGCTCGTCGCCGGTAATGTGGAAGACCTCGCCCAGCGCATGCACATTGCCCATCAGCCCTACGAAGCCAATCGCAAAATCACTGCTATGTGTGAATGTCCACAGCGTCAGCCCATCACCGGGCACAATGACCTTCCGTCCCGTGCGGATACGTTCCAGCACCGCAAAACTTCCGTTTTTGCCGTGCAGCGCTACCGGAACGCTGCGCTCGCAATACGTATGGCTGGGCCGAACGATTGTAACCGGAAAGCCCTCTGCGCGATAGGCGCGCATAAGCGTTTCCTCACAGGCGGCTTTCTGACGGCTGTATTCCCAATAAGGATTGGAAAGCGGCGTTCCCTCCGTAATCCACGGCGAGGAAAGCGGCTTCTGGTAAGCCGACGCCGAACTGATAAACATATACTGTGATGTCCTGTTGCGGAACATGCGTATATCGCGCTCCGCCTGCTCCGGCGTAAAGGCAATGAAGTCCGCCACCACATCGTAACTCTGCCCCTGAAGCGCCTTGCGCACGGCCGCCTCATCCTGGATATCCGCATGCAGCGTTTTCGCGCCCGCAGGAACGCGCGCATCGGCATTGCCACGGTTCAGCAGCGTCAAATCCCATCCTCGCTCCACGCACAGTTTCGATACCGCCGTGCTGATCGTGCCTGTTCCTCCTATAAACAAAGCCTTCATGGCTTGCAGCTCCTTCCTATTCTTTATCCGGGTTTCATAGTAGCATAGGAACAAGCCGCTTGCAAGGGCTTTGCCAAGCGTTTGCACGACAAGCTTTCTTTTTCAGTTTCCGCGTTCGTCAAAAGATCCGTGAACACGGCGAACAATATTGGGCTTTCCTCCACTATGCCTCAATAAACCGCAGCACGGCCTCAATATCCACGCCGCGATCCTCGTCCACAACCAGCACACGTTCGCAAGGCAGTGTTTCAAGCCACTGTTCATACAGTTCGTTAAGCTTCCGGGCATACTCCTCCCCAAGGCTGCCCTCGTACTCCCTGCCGCGTTCGCGAAGCCTTTGCACCAGCAGCGGCACCGAGCAGCGCAGATAGACGTACTTATCAACCGGCGGCATCAATCGATTAATACCCTCGGCCATTTTTTTAATCACATCATACTCGTTCTGCGTCAAATCGCCCTCGTTAAGCCGGTAACGCGCCAATACCAAGTTCTCGATCAAGCAACGGTCAAAAAAATAAAATTCCCTATCCGAGTTTAGCCATCTGTCATCGTCAAAGTACAGCGCTAAGAAGGTGATTTGGCTATGGAAAGACCAGCGCTTGGAATCTGCATAGTATTCCTGAATAAAGGGATTGTTCTGCGGGCGTTCCTCATGCGCAATGGCCCGCTCGCCTAGGCAATCCATCAATTTTTCAAGTAAAGTTGTCTTTCCGGCCGCAACCGCGCCGCTAATGGATATGTATTTCACCAAGCATTCTCCTATGGCCGGCGTCGTGTTGTTGTATCCATTTGGAAAATGGCGGCCGGGGAGTATTATAGCATCTGCGGGAGGCCGGGGCAAGGGCTCAAAAGACATCTATTCTCTTTCGCCGCCCGCAAAGAGCGCTTGCCACGCATGCCTATGGCCTTATCGCTTCCTCCAAAGCTTCTGCTGCAAAATCACCGCAAATGGTCGTTCCTTTACCCTCCTGACTTGTCAGTCTAACGGCGGCATGATGTATCTCCGCCACATGCTTCACAATGGCCAGCCCAAGCCCCGTGCCGCCCGTCGCGCGCGAATGGCTCTTGTCTACCCGATAGAAGCGCTCAAAAACATGCGGCTGATGTTCCCGCGGAATGCCAATTCCCATATCTGAAACGGAGCAGCGAATGAACTTTCCGTCCGTGACGGCGCTCACGCGGACGCAACCGCCTTCAGGCGTGTATTTGATCGCGTTATCAATCAGGTTAAAAAACATCTCCCGCAAAAGCACCGGATGGCCTTCAATGCAAACCTCCTCTGCCTCCAAAACCAGCTCAATTTCTTTTTTCGTGTGGCCAGGGAAAAGTCCTCCATCAGGGCGTTTAGCAGCTTTTTAAGCTCCACGCTTTCTCTCCTGCCCAATCCCTGTTTTTCATCCAAGCAGGACAATTCAAGGACATCGTTCACCAGTGCGATCAGGCGAGATGCCTCCGTGCAAATCTTCCCTTCAAAGCTCGACACATCCTGGGGCTGTGCGATGCCGTCACGGATAATTTCCGCATAGCCGGAAATAGAGGTCAGCGGCGTTTTCAGCTCATGGGATACGTGGGCGGAAAACTCCCTGCGGCTGGCTTCGGCGGCGAAGCCAGCCGTAACGTCAAGGATCAGCAAAGCTATGCTCTGCATATGCAGCAGCGTATTTCCGCAGCACCCGGCGTAGGCCTGATCCACCAGCTCATGGATATCCACATTTCTGGTCACGGCAAGGATGCTTTGCCCTACACGTTCATCGGCAGTCACGTGGAAGAAAGCCGCAGCGCTGGCATTGATGGATAGCACGGTGTTTGCTCCATCTAGCAAAATCAACCCTTCGCGCATGTTTTCCATAATGGCGGCCAGTTCGCTTCTCGCCTTGTCTAGGGAAGCCATCTGCGCATTCAGCTGGACGCACTACTTTTCCATGCGGATAAGCAACGGCGCAAGTTCATCATAGATATCATTTGCAAGCGGTTCGTTCGATAGGCGCAACAATACG
>JALEIQ010000186.1 GCA_022769795.1 Clostridiales bacterium | reverse complement strand
TCTGAGGTGGCGAATGCTTATACCGAGATATCCTTACGGCCCGTGAGCTTAAAGAACAGCAGCAGCGAAATGACCGATGTAACCGTAAGCACCGTGGAATAGGCCGCCGCATTGCCGAAGCAGTCGCGGATAACCTCCGTGTAGATGGAAACCGTCAGCGTTTGGGTGCTGGCGCGGTACAGCATAATGGAGGAGGACAGCTCGCTGATGACCGTTACCCAGCTCATGATTGCGCCGGAGAGCACGCCGGGCAGCATCATGGGCACCATGATTTCCCCGAAGGAGCGCAGCTCGGACGCGCCCAGGGAGATGGACGCTTCCTCGATACTGGGGCTGATTTGCCCGATGATGGCCGTGGTGGAGCGGATGGTGTAGGGCATACGGCGCACCGTAAGGGAGATGATAATAATCATCGCCGTGCCCGTAAGCGCCAGCGGCGGCTTGGCAAATGCGTACAGGAACGCGATGCCCAGAACCGAGCCGGGAATGATGTAGGGGAGCATTGTGAGCGTATCCACCGTGGAGGTAAGCGCCGAGCGTTTGCGCACCGCCAGGTAGGAGATCATAATGCCAAGCGCTACCACCAGCGCGATTGCCGCCAGGCCGTAGAGATAGGTGTTGGAAATCACCAGCGGGTTTTTGGAGAAGATGGTTTGGTAATTGATGAGCGAGAACTCGTTGGTGAAGATACCCGGCGTGGACTCCTTCAGAAAGGAGGTTACGATAACCGTAATCTGCGGCAGCATCGCCAGCAGCACCACAAAGTACACAAACACATGGCACAGGATGTGCGGCACAAGCCGGGGCTTGCGCGGCTGCATGGGCTTGAGCGCGCTCATGGAGTAGGTGTGCCGCCGGGAAATCCACCTTTGCAGGAAGAAGAACACCAGCGTGATCGCCATAATGATTACGCACAGGGCGGCGGCGAAATAGCTGTCGTTGGTTACCTCGCCCATGAACTGGTTATACAGCACCACGGGGAAGGTGCGGTAGCCCTCGCCAATGAGCATCGGAGTGCCGAAGTCCGAGAAAACGCGCATGAACACCAGCAGGCCGGAGGCCAGCACCGTTGGCATCACCAGCGGCAAAATGATGTGGGTTACGCGCTGCACATTGCTTGCGCCCAGGCTTTCGGCCGCCTCGTTGAGGGAGTTATCCAGGTTTTCCAGGGCGCCGCACACGTACATGTACACCAGCGGGAAGGATTGCAGCGAGAACACCAGCACAATGCCCGCAAAGCCGTAAATGCCGGGGAACTCGATGTTGAACAGCGCGTTAATCACCTGCGTAATCACGCCGTTGCGGCCCAGAAGCTGAATCCACGCATACGCGCCGATAAACGGGGGCGACAGGTAGCTGACCACAATCAGGATATTGAGCCATTTGCTGCCCGCGATTTTCACCTGCCGGGTCACATAGGCCATCAGCAGGCCCAGCGTAGCGGAGATAAGCGTGGCCACCACCGTAACCTTAAAGGAGTTGGTGAGCGTGTTTACGTAGTACTTGCGGGTGAAGAAGCGGGTGAAGTTTTCGATGGTGAAGCTGTTGTCCGCGGGATTGATGACGGATTTATACAGGATCAGGATGAGGGGATAGACCACAAAAATCAGGAAGATAGCCAAAATGAGCAGCGTGAAGAACGTCCAGATGGACGCGTGTTTGCGGCGCATGCTCATACCCCCTCGCGAATCAGGGTGGCCTGGCTGGAGGCGTCAAAGATATTGATCTTTTCCTTGACCACCTGCAGGCGCACCGGCGTTTCGTCCGGGATGATCTCGCTCAGGTCGGACGGAGCGATAACCTCCAGCTCGTTGCCCTGGCGGTCCTCCAGGAAGTAGTGCAGGTTTACGCCCAGGAACACGCTGGATTTGACCGTGGCGGGGATGCCCGGGGCGGACGCACCGGCGATCACAAATTCCTCGGGGCGCACGGCCACCAGCACGTCGCCCGCGTCATGGCTTTCGGGGGCAAGGTGCACGCCCTCCACCTGATAGCCGTCGCCAAAGTCCACCTGGCCGCCGCGCACGCGGGCCTTGAGCACGTTGCTAAGGCCGATGAAGGTGCTTACGAAGATATTGGCCGGGCGCTGATAAATGCGCTTGGGCGTATCAATTTGCTGAATCACGCCGTCGTGCATAACGGCGATGCGGTCGGAGATCGCCAGGGCCTCCTCCTGGTCGTGCGTTACGTACACGGTGGTAATGCCGATTTGACGCTGAATGCGCTTGATTACGTTGCGCATTTCCACGCGCAGCTTCGCGTCCAGGTTGGAAAGCGGCTCGTCCATGAGCAGCACGTCCGGGTGAATCACAATGGCGCGGGCCAGGGCCACGCGCTGCTGCTGGCCGCCGGAAAGCTGGGCGGGCATACGGTCGGCATACTGGTCTATCTTTACCAGGCGCAGCATTTCATCCGCCTGCGCGCGGCGCTGGACCTTGGGAATCTTGCGGGTGCGCAGGCCGTAGGCCACGTTGTCGCGCACGTTCATGTGCGGGAACACGGCGTAGTTTTGGAATACCATGCCCATGTTGCGGCGATTGGTGGGAATGTTGTTCACAACCTGACCATCCACGCGTATTTGGCCGCCCTCAATGGTGTTAAAGCCGATAATCATGCGCAGCAGCGTGGTTTTGCCGCAGCCAGAGGGACCAAGCAGGGTAAAGAACTCGCCCGGCTGAATATTCAGCGACAGGCCGTTGATAACCGTGTGATTGCCATAGCGTTTGATTACGTTATCCACTTCAATGGCTACGCTCATGGTTTGTCACCTCTATTTTAGAATAAACGAAAGAAAGTACTATGAGGGGGCTCCGCGCGGGAGCCCCCTCCAATCGGATTGATGGATTTTGCCGTAGGGTGCGGCGTTACTCCATCATCATTTCCACGTGCTCCACATAGGTGTTTACGATTTCGGCCTTATGCTCGGCAATGTAAGCGGCGCTGTAGGTGTCAAACAGCTTGATATCCTCGTTGGGAACCATCTTGGCGTTGGTGGGGATACCGGCGCGCAGGGGGCGCAGGTTCAATTCCGCGGCAACGGCGGTCTGCACTTCCTCGCTGAGCACGTAGTCCACAAACTTCTGGGCGGCCTCCAGGTGCGGGGCGTTCTTTACAATCTGCACGCTCTGGCCCGGGAAGATGGTGCCTTCCTTGGCATAGACAACCTTGACGGGCTGCTCGCCGGCGGCTTCCAGCTCAACGCAGGGATCCTCGTAGCTCAGGCCCACGTAATATTCGCCGTTAGCCACGCCGTTGTACACCTGAGAGGAGGAGGAGGCTACCTTGCCGTCGAGGTTTACCAGGAACTTGTCGATGAAGTCCCAGGCTTCCTGGGACATGGGGTCGCCGTTGCCCATGCCATACAGCATGCCGATAAGGCACTGGAAAGCGGAGGAGGAGTTGGCCGGGTCGGCGGAAATGATCTTGCCCTTGAGCTCGGGCTGGAGAAGATCCGCATAGCCTTCCACCTTGATGCCCAGCTCGTCAAGCTTCTCGGTGTTGACGATCATTACGTTGGGCTCGGCAAAGGCGGGGTTAAAGACGTTGGAGCCGTCGTTCTTAAACAGGGGCATCATGGCGTCGTTCTCGCTGGAAACGTAGGGCTGGAACAGGTCGCGGTTGGCGGAAAGCATGGTTTCATCGGCAGCCCAGTGGATATCCACGGTTACGTTGTTGCTTTCCACCTCGGCCTTGATGCGCTGGTTGACCTCGCCGGTGGAGCCGGTGATCATTTCAACGGTGAGGCCGGTGGCCTTTTCAAAGCCGGGGATAACGATGTTGTTGAGGCGCTCGTTGCGCGCGGAATAGATAACCAGGTCGGCTGCCATGGCGCTGGCGCAGCCCAGGGTCAGTGCGAGGGTGAGAAGGATACAGATCAGTTTCTTCATGGGTTACCTCCTGCAGATTTGATTATCGGTTGTGGAACGTTCCAGATTCATAATATTCACTTTACATCGATTTTACATTTCTGTCAAGCAAAATGATGTCTTTTTCTTTCCAAATTTGTTCGGATTGTACATTCTGTCCTAGGGCGAAACCATTTTACCAAGGCAGGCAAAGCGCCCCGCGGGCGGAAGCGCGCTTCCGCCGCGGGGCGCGGGGTGTATGCCGGTTTTGGGGTTACTTTACGCGGATGGCGTAGGTCATGTCAGCCTGGCCGCCTTCCACAGGGGCCAGCCACAATTCATCCGGCACATTCTCGATGTAGGGGTAGATGTACTCGGCCCACCGGCTTCCCATGCCGTTGTTCCCGTAGTGGTCGGGGAACAGCTCCTTGCCCTCGCCATCCACAAGGCTCAGGCTGAACAGATAGTCGCTGAACACGTCCAGGCCGTCGTAGGGGAACAGCAGCTGTCCTTCGTCGTTATAGTAGCCGTCGCCGTTTTCGGCGATGTAGGCCGCCATTGCGTCCGGGTTTACCTCAAGCCCAAGGGTAATGTAGGTAAGCAACGGGGAGAAGGCGGCCTCCGTCACCTTGGCGGTCACCTCCGGGGTGACGGTTTCCGCATTGGGATGCGCCGTCACAACCTGTTCCCGAATGGCATCCACATTCATTTTGAAGGTAACAACGCCGTCCTCGGGCAGCTTCATGTTGCCATTTTCGTCAAACTGCTCGGGATTGTCGCGCATGTTGGGCCGCTGCTGCGGCTTGCGGCCAATGGGCAGGGAGATTTCCACCTCGCCCTCAAGGAACAGATCGACGTTGTCCAGCCGCCAGGATTCGTACACCTCAAATTCGCCCGGGGCGGAGGTAACGCTGTAGGCTGCGGAGGAGTTGCCGGGCATATCGATGGCTTTGCCATCGAACCACAGATGATCCGTCCACCAGCCCACGCCGTGCTCCTCCAGCTTTTCAAAGGCTTCCGCGGGCACGTTGTCTATGCCGCCGTTGCCGCTGTCAAGCGTGCTCAGCGGCACGTCCACATCCAGCATGCGGTAGGAATACAGCAGGTAGAGGGTGCGGCCATCGTAGCCGCCCTCCTTTACGGTAATTTCCACATTGTTTACGGTTTCCTGGTGCAGGTTGGACTGCATCACCTGGCCGGCGTTCTTGGGCGTGCCGGAGTCGAAGAAGGGCCAAAGCTGGTCAAAGACCTGCCAGCGGTACGCGGCCACGGCTGCCGTGGCCACAAGCAGCGCGATCAGCGCCGCAAGCACAAGCGTGCGCCGGGTGAGGCGCAGGGCGTGCGCGGGCCGCTCGCTGCGCGCGCGGGCCTGTTCTATGCGCTCCTGGGCCACAATGCCGTCCAGGGTTTGGGTCATGGCGCGGTGAAACGCCTCGGGGGTTTCCTGTGGGTTCGCGGCGAAAAGCGCCTGCAATTTCTGCTCGTTCATTGCTGTCCCTCCCATTCCTCATGGAGCAGGGTGCTCAGTTTCTCGCGCGCCGTTTTCATGCGCGATTTCACCGTGCCGGTTGGCAGGCTCAATACGTCCGCCATATCAGCCACGGAATAGCCCTCCATATAATGAAGAACCAGAACCACCCGCAATTCGGGCTTGAGCATGTCGATGGCCTCCTGAAGTGGCAAAGGGGAGGATAGGGGCTCCAAGGCCACGGTTTCGTCCTCCAGGGGCACGAAACGCACTTTCTGCCGCCTGCGAAGCAGATCCTTGCAGGTATTGACCAAAATCTTCATCAACCACTGCCTGAACCTGTCCTCGCGGCGCAAGGATTCCCGCTTTTGCCACGCGCGTGTTAACGCCTCCTGCACCGCGTCGGCGCAGTCCTCGTTATTTTGCAGCATGGAGTAGCTTATATGGTACATGAGCCGTTCATGCCGCATGGCCTCGCGCTGGAATGTTACAGCATCCACACGATCTCTCCTTTCGCGGGGAAGGACGGCGGCCGCCGCGCCTTCCACGGTTGTTTTGCGCAAAACACTCCCCAACGGGGGTTCCGTCTATTATGACGGCCAAGGCGCAAGGAAGGTTGGCTTGGGAAGAAATTTTCTTTTTTCGCTTGGGGCAGGCCGGAAGCTATACGCGGAACTGCACCGCCACGGCCCTGCCGATGATGGCGGCGTTGCGCGTTTCCCCGCCGAAGCCTATGCGGATGGGCGCGTAGCGCGGGTTTTCGGCGCGCAGCTCCACGCGCAGGCGGATGTTGCCCTCGTCGTCCAAATCGCGCAGCTTATACACGCGCTTGAGCGTCATTTCGTCATCCAGGGCCACGGCGGCGATCTGCCCGTCCTCCACATCCGGCTGTAGACGGATGAACACGATATCCCCATCATGGATGCGCGCGCCAATCATGCTGTCGCCGCGGCAGTACATGGCGCAGTCGCACGCCACGTCGCCCTCCACCTCCACCTGCTCGCACCCGTCGCCGGGGGCAAAGATGGGCTCGCCGCAGGCGATGGCCCCGATTACCGGCACGCGGCGGCGCGCCTGGATGGGCATAAGCGCGGCGTGCGGCAGGGAAACGCCCCCCTCGGGCGCGGGCTCCCGCGCCCAGCCCATGAGGTATTCCTCCGTGGTGGAAAGCGCCTGGGCAATTTTGGCCAGGTCGTCGATGGAGGGGCTGCGCTTGCCGTGCTCCCATTCCGAAATGGAGGATTTGCCGATTTCCAGCCTGCGGCCCAGCTCCTCCTGTGTCATGTGCAAAAAAGTTCTGCGTTTGCGAATTCTATCGCCCAGCATACCGATCACCTCAGGGCCTATTATAGGGGTTTTGGGGCTTTTGTCAAGAAATAAGTTCTGAATTTCAGAATAAACAGGATTGACATTCCGAAAGCGCAGAACTATAATTGGGTTGTTCTGGAATATAGAACATGTTCAAAGGGGGAAGCAACGATGCAGGCTGTACCGATGTATCAACGGATTCGCGCCTATATGGACCGGCGCGGCATGGCGAAAAAGCAGGTGGCGGCGGGCGCGGGGGTCACGGAAGCCGAGCTTGCGCTGATGCTGGAGGGCAAGCGGCGCATCACCACAGCGGACTATGAACGCCTGTGCCGGGCCATGCGGGTGCGGCCGGACGCATTTTACAGGAACGAAGGAGCATAAGGAGGAGCCTATGACACAGGAACGCTTAACACAGGAAGGCATGACCCTGAAGGACGAGCTGCGCGAGGTGCGCCACGCCCACCTGCGGGCCGAGGCGCTGTGCGCGCGTGCGGAGCGCTACCGGGAAATGGCCATGCGCGCCACAGGCCGCGCGGACGCCGTGCGCATAAGCGGCACCAGCCGGCACAGCAAGGTGGAAACCTACGTGCTGGAGCTGATTGAGGTGCATGAGGAGCTGCAAAAGGAAATCGCCCGGCTGCGCGAAAAGGCGAACTGGGCGGAAAAGCTGATTGCGACCCTGGAGGACGACCGCTATCGCGCGGTGCTGCAACTGCGCTACCTATGCGGGTATGACTGGCAGGATATTGCCGACAGGCTGCACTTTAGCCTGCGCTGGGTACACAAGCTACACGGCGAGGCGCTCAGGCTGCTGGCAGGCGGGCGCACGCCGCCTAGCGCATAAGGGCGCGCAGCGCCTGTGGCAGCGGGCTTTCGCGCTCCACCCATTCCCCGGTGACGGGATGGCGCACGCGCAGAAGCGCGCTGTGCAGCGCAAAGCGGCCCGGCAGGCTGGCCAGCTCGCTGCCGTAGAGAAAATCGCCTGCCACGGGGCAGCCCAGATGGGCCATGTGCACGCGAATCTGATGGGTGCGCCCCGTGTCCAGGCGCAGGCGCACAAGCGTGCGGCCCTTTGCGCGCGCCTCCACGCGGTAGCGGGTGCGGGCGGGCTTTCCGTCCGCGCTTACAACGCGGCGCACGCTGGCCTCGTCCGCCTTGGCGATGGGCAGGTCAATCACGCCCTCGCTTTGGGGCGGCGCGCCCTCCACCACGGCCAGGTATTCGCGCACAAAATCCGGCCCGTGCAAAAGCTGTTGAAGCAGATGCTGGGCGTGCGCGTTTTTGGCCGCCAGCATCAGGCCGCTGGTGCCCTTATCCAGCCGGTTTACGGGGCGGTACACAAACTGCGCCGGGCAGCCCGCGTAGGCGTAGAGCGCGTTTTCCAGCGTGGGGCCGCTTTGCCGGCAGGAGCAGGCCGTGGGCAGGGGCGCGGGCTTATCCACCATCCAGAACCAATCGTCCTCATAGGGGATGGAAAGGGGCATCGCGCAGGGCGCGGGCAGGGTGTTTTCCTTATCGGGCACAACCAGAGCGAGGGCATCGCCCGCATGCACGCGCGCGTCCGCCAGCACGGGCTGGCCGTTTAAGAGCACGCTGCCGTGAAATTTGGCGCGCTTAAACTGCCCGCCGCTCATGCCCAGGCCGCCCATGGCGGCCCGGCGCACTGTAAAGCCCTCCAGCTCCGAAGGGATAACAAGGCGGTATTCGGGCATGGGCGAGCCTTCCTTTCTTAACTTACGAAACGTAGGGAACCATACCGCGAGTATACCACGCGCGGCGAGGGTTTGCTATGATTTCTGCGAAATCTTCTTTTTGTGGCCCTTTTCCCTGCGACCGACGCTTTTCATTCAGCCCCTGCCTGCCCGCGCCTGAGCCGGAACTCCGTAGGGGAAAGGCCGCGCAGCTCGCGGAAGGTTTTGGCAAAGTAGCTCATTTCCTGAAAGCCGCATTGCGCGGCAATTTCCGATACCTTCGCGCCGGTGCCCAGCAGCAGCTCCGCCGCGTTTTGGATACGAAGCTGGCGCAGGTATTGAATGGGCGTTACGCCAATGGTATGGCGAAAGCAGCGCAGGCATTCGCTTTCGCTTATGGCCGCGCTCCGGGCGATGCGCGCCGTGGTGAGGGCCTCGGTATAGTGGGCGTGGATATAGGCAAGCATCAGCTTGATGCGCCCGGCGTCACGCAGGGCTTTGGCGCCGGGCCGCACAGGCGCGGCGGGCATGTGCTGGCACAAGGCCAGCACCAGGTCGCTCAGGGCCTGGCGCGCGGCAAACTCGTAGCCCGGAGGCTCCTCAACGGCGCTTTGCCAGGCCTGCTCCACGGCGCTTAACGCCCGCGCGTGCCAGGGCACGGCTGGCGTTAGCTTCAGCTCTTTCAAGGCGGGGCTTTCCAGAAGCGGCTGCAAATACCTGTGCCAAAACACGCTGTCCAGGCTGCCGCCCACAAGCCGGGGATGAAACACCACCGAATGAAACCGGCAGCCGGACGCATCCAAATCCCAGGCGGCGTGCAGCACGCCCGCGTTGACGAAATATCCCTCGCCGGGCGAAAGTACAAACTTCTGCGCGCCAGCGCCCACCACGCACCGGCCCCGCTCCACCACCACGGCCTCCAGCTCGTCATGCCAATGCCAGGGACAGGGGCACAGGGCCAGGTTATCATGGTAGCAGGCCAGCGGAAAGGCAGGAACGCCGTGCGCAAGCAGCTCGTGTCCCCGGGAATCCACCGCCGTCACACACTGCGAAATTGCCATGGCGCATCCTCCATTTTGACGGTTTTGTGATAGAAAACCGCCTGTTTCCTTCTATCCATTCCTTCTGAACGCTGGTAAAATGATACCGCAAAGCAGGAGGGATTGCAAGATGATTCATTTGCTGTTGGCGGTTATTTATCTGGCCTTTATCAGCCTGGGGCTGCCGGACGCGCTTTTGGGCGCGGCGTGGCCCAGCATGTACGGCCAGTTTGGGGTTCCACTGTCCTATATGGGCGCAATCTCCATGATTATCGCGCTGGGTACGGTGGTATCCAGCCTGCAAAGCGACAGGCTTACCCGGTGGCTGGGCGCGGGAAAGGTGACGGCCCTCAGCGTGGCCACAACAGCCGTGGCGCTGTATGGCTTTTCCATAAGCCGCTCGTTTGCGATGCTGTGCCTGTGGGCCATCCCCTACGGCCTGGGCGCGGGCAGCGTGGATGCGGCGCTGAATAACTACGTGGCGCTCCACTATGCCAGCCGCCATATGAGCTGGCTGCACTGCATGTGGGGCGTGGGCGCGTCGGTGGGCCCGTCCATCATGGGCTACGCGCTCATGGGCGGGCAAGGCTGGAACGCGGGCTACCGCTTTATCGCGCTGCTTCAGCTCGCGCTCACGGCCCTCCTCCTTTTGAGCCTGCCCCTTTGGCGACGCCGAGATACGGCGGCGCAGGCGGACGGCAAAGCCGACGGCCCGCTCACGCTCCGGCGCGTGATCGCCATCCCCGGCGCAAGGGAAATCATGATCGCGTTTCTGTGCTATTGCTCGCTGGAGCAAACCGCGGGGCAATGGGCCAGCAGCTATCTGGCGCTGCACCGGGGCCTTGCGGCGGAAACGGCGGCGGGGCTGGCCAGCCTGTTCTATATAGGCATCACCGTGGGACGGGCCCTGAGCGGCTTTTTGACGCTGAAGCTGAACGATACGCAGATGACCCGCCTGGGCATGGCGTTAACCGCCCTGGGCGTGGCGCTGCTGCTGCTGCCCCTGGGGCAGACGGGCGCGTTTCTGGGGCTGGCGGTTACCGGCCTGGGCTGCGCGCCGGTTTACCCATGCCTGATTCATTCCACGCCCGCGCGCTTTGGGGCGGGGCGCTCGCAGGCGCTGATCGGCGTGCAGATGGCCAGCGCGTATGTAGGCACCTGCGTAACGCCGCCGCTGTTTGGAGCCATCGCGGGACGCATTAGCATGGCGCTGTACCCGGCTGCGCTGCTGGCCATCCTTTTGCTGATGACGGTTATGCACGAGCGCCTTATACGTATCACGGAAAGGCCCGCGCATAAAAGGCTGTGAGCTTCAGAGGATGCAAACAGGGCCGTCGAAAAAGAACGGGGTGCAGGGGCATTAGCCCGCAACCTCAATCGTCGCAGAGGGCACTGGCCGTGCCCTCTGCTCGTTTCGGTTGATATTCTTCGGGTCACTTTGCCCCTACGGGGCAAGGCCGCACAGCGGTCTGGGACGGGCGTACAAAATTGAAATTTTGGGACGCCCGATTCCGGCCTTTGGCCGGAACAGTGTGACAACGTTCCGTTGTCACGCTGCCCTTGCGCATCCCCTCCGTCAACCCCTGCTGGGGTTTGGGGCAAAGCCCCAAAAGCCTTATGCCGCGGCGTTTTCAAGTGAGAAACGCGCCAGCCCGTCTGGGCTGGCGCTGCGGCTTTTTGCGTATCTATGAGGTTTATCGACAGTCTGTGGGCCGTCCAATCCCCTCATGCCGCAAAGCTGCGCGGGGGACTGGACGGCCCTGCCGGGTTCTTCTT
>JALEIQ010000179.1 GCA_022769795.1 Clostridiales bacterium | reverse complement strand
CCGCCGATGATATGGTACAAATTCTGCGCAAGCTGCACTTCGGCTGCGAGCGCGACGGCGATACCCTTACCGTAACCGTGCCCGCCTTCCGCGAGGATTTGGACGGCGAGGCCGATATTTGCGAGGAATGCCTGCGCATTTACGGCTATGAGCACATCGGCGCAACCGCCCTGCGCGGCGAAACCACCCAGGGCGGCGTAACCCCCATGAAGGCGCTCAAAAACCGCGTGGCACACCTGCTCACCGGCATGGGCTACCTGGAAATTATGAATTTCAGCTTCACCGGCATTAAGGAAATTCAAAAGCTGGGCCTGCCGGAGGATGACCTGCGCACGCAGCCCATGCCCATTCGCAACCCGCTGGGCGAGGACGCCGCCGTGATGCGCTCCACCCTGGCGTGCGATATGCTGCGCACCCTGGCCTTTAACATGAACCATTCCACCGAGGCCGCAAGCCTTTACGAAATGGCCGCGGTGTTCGATCATCACCATCCCACGCAGGAGGGCCTGCCCACCGAAACGCAAACCCTGTGCCTGGGCGCGTACGGCGCGGATGTGGATTTCTTCACCGTGCGCGGTGCCGTGGAGGCGATTCTGCACGCCAGCGGCATTACCTGCACCGTGGAGCCCGGCGCGGACGTGTACTATCATCCGGGCCGCAGCGCCCGCCTCATGCGCGGCGGCGTGGTGTTTGCGCAAATCGGCGAGGTACACTCCGCCGTGCGCGAGCGCTTTGATATGCCCAAGCGCGCCGTAATCGCCGAGGTAAACCTGCAAACGCTTTTGGAGAGCCATAAGCCCATGGGTGAGATGAAGCCCCTTCCGCGCTTCCCCGCCGTGGCACGCGACCTGGCCCTTGTGATGGACGAGGGCGTGGCCGTTGGCCCGCTGATGGGCGATATGCGCAAGGCCGCCGGTAAGCTGCTGGAAAGCATCCAGATGTTTGACGTATACCGCGGCATTCAGGTTGGCGCAAATAAAAAGAGCGTCGCCTTCTCCCTCACCTTCCGCGCGCCGGATCGCACCCTCACCGACGAGGAAGTGCAAAAGGCCATGGAGAAAGTGAAGCAGACCTGCGCCCAGAAATATGGGGCCAGCATTCGCGGATAAGGGCCGCTCGGACAAATGATGGGGTGCAGGGGCAACAGCCCCTGCCGGGGTTTGGGGCGGCGACCCGCAACCTCAATCGTCGCAGAGGGCACTAGCCGTGCCCTCTGCTTGTTTCGGTTGATATCCTGCGGTTCGCTTTGGGCTTCGCCCAATGCCCCGCAGGGGCACCGCTCGCCTCCGTCAACCCAAAAGCCTTACGCCGCAGCGTTCCCAAGCGAGCAACGCGCCAGCCCAAACGGGCTGGCGCTGCGGCGATTTGCGTATCTATGAAGTTTATCAACAGCCCCTGCACCCCTTTCTTTTTGATATACATCAAGGGCGGGAAGCCAACGCTTCCCGCCCCCTTTGTCTTTGTGATACTAAGCTTACAGCCCTTCCGCGGCCTGTTCGGCGGCATAGCGACCGCTGTTGGCCGCGAACGATACGCCGATGCCCACGCCCGGATACTGGCGGGTGAAAGCGTTGCCCGCAATCAGCTCGCCGGAGGCGTACAGGCCCTCTACCACATTGCCCTCGCCATCCAGCACGCGGCAGCTGTCGTCCACCTCGATGCCGGGAATGGTGCCAAAGGTGCGCAGGGTGACCTTTTCAATATAGAAGGGCGCTTTTTCCACCGTGGTAGCCTTGGCGGCCGCCAGCTCATACTCCGCGGCGGGAATGGCCTCGCCCGCAGTCGCAGCCTTGTTGTAAGCTTCAATCGTGGCGGCAAGCTTCTCAGCGTCAATTCCGTTGTCCTGAGCAAGAGCCTCGATGGTATCGTACTGCTTTACAAAGCCCTTTTCAATCTTTGCCTTGATGGTGTCCATATCGGCATAGTTCGCATCCGCAATCAGGAAAGCGGCCTGATCCTTCTGCTGAGATACGGCGCGCTGCACCACATACTTGGGCTCCGCCTCGCCGATGAAGCGCTCGCCGTCCAGATTGACCATGAAATTGGCGGCAATCAGGTTCGAACCGTCCGGGGCGACCACGGAACCCATGCTGCCATCGCCCACAACCTTGGTGCCGAACGCGCGGGTCATGGCGATGCCGTCGCCCGTAGCGCCCGCATTGGTGGAGAAGAAGCCGTCCGCAAACGCCGGGAGGTATTCAGCCATCATTTCGGGATTGCTGCCAAAACCGCCCGTAGCCAGGATAACCGCCTTGGCGCGGATTTCGTATTGCTGCTCCTTGTCCTCAGCCACAACGCCAACTACCTTGCCATCCTCCACAATCAGCTTCTGCGCGGCGGTACCCATGCGCAGATCAAAGGTGTTTTCCTTTACATAGTCATTGAGGAAATTGCCAAAGCTCTGGCCGCGGTTCTCCGTGCGGATAGCGAAAACCTTGTCAGAATACTTGCTGGTAGCCTCGGTTTCCTTGGTGAAGGGGGTGCCGTAGCCAATCAGACGCTCCAAAAGCACATCGCTCTTGGCGTATACCTTTTCCACAAAGTCGCCGCGCACCTCGGTGCCGGAGGTGTAGCTAAACAGGGCGGTAAAATCCGCCGGGGCGCATTCCACGCCGTCGCGCTTGTGGTACTCGGAGCTGATACCGGCGATCGCGCCGCCGGAGGCAGGCAGGGAGCCGCTTACCATGTCCAGCTTTTCCAGCACGGTGAACTTCACATCCGGATAGTCCTCCTTAAGCTCATAGGCGGCCATCAGGCCGGAAATGCCCGCGCCCACGATTACGATATCCGTTTCTACGGTTTCGCCCTGCGTAAGCTCCGCGGCCTGCTTTTCCTGCTTAAAGGCGCTCACATCCACACCGGCGGCGGTCAAAGCCGCTTCGGCTGCCTGCATAATGGCGTTGCTGGTGATGGTTGCGCCCGCTACCGCGTCCACAACCAGGCTCTGCTCCTCCACGATACGCGCGGGAATCGCCTCAATCGCCTTGTCGCCAATGCCGACGGTTTCCTTATTCTCGCCAACGGTTACCGCGGTGATTTTTCCATCCGCATAGCTTACGGTAACGGGCACCTTGCCGCCCATGCCGTCCGCTTCGGCGGTATAATCCTCAGCCAGCGCAGTAACCCCGGTGCTCAGCAGCGCAAACGCACACAGCAAGCACGCCGCTTTCCTCAAAATATTCATGTTTGACCCTCCTTTGCCCTCTCGGGCGAATTCGACCTATTATAGCAAATCCTATATGCCTAGTCAATGCGCCCGCTTTCTTTTGCAATCTCGATAAAATTTTCTCTGTTTTCATCCTTTCGCCCCAAAGCCGCGTCTTTGTATATGAGCTCAATCATCCTACCAAAGGAGGCCTGCTCCTATGCGGAAACCTGTATTTTGGGGAACCATCCTGCTTCTTGTATCTATAATCACGGTAGCCTGCGCGTCGGCGGATTATCTTACCATCGCGCAGCTTCGTGAAGAAACGCCCTCCCGTTGGGAACAGACCTTTGAAACCCAATGGCGCACCGTGCAGTTGGACGCGGAGATACGCCTGCCCGATGTAGAGAACGTGCCCCTGCTGGCTGTGAAGGCCGGAATCCCGGAGCCTCCCGCTGCCGTGGATACCAGCCGCTGGACAAGCTCCAGGGTTATTAACAGCATACGCCTGTGCCTCAACGCAGGGGACGTGGAATATCCCAAAACTGTGGAAGGCAGGCGCGTGGGCGGCCCCACCGCAAAGGGCAACTGGTATGGCGATTTCGCGCCCGAAAACCGCTATGTGCCTATGGATGATATCACCTTCGGAGAGATCACAGCCATGGCGCGCACGGAGATTGAACGCGCGGGCTTTGATCCAGACGAGTTTCAGCCGGAGCTGCCCGAACGCCTGTGGGCTCACCATGTTTACGCGGCAGGCACCCGGGAGGATATCCTCCCGGGCTATATCTTCATGGATTTTCACCAAAAGCTGATGGGCATTCCCATTCTGTCCCATATTCTTGAAACCGTCACGTCGCGCAACGGCGAGGGATATAGCAACGAAATCTATCTTCACTCTGACAGTAGCCTTTGCTACGACGGCTATACCGCCGGGCTGACCAGCCTTTGCATAGGCTATCTCAAACCGGTTGAAACCCTCGCCACGGACGTGCCCCTGCGCCCGTTTTCTGATGTGATTGCCGCCCTTGAGCCGGAAATCACCGGCGGCCGCCTGCGCAAAATTTATGAAATAGAACTGGGCTATGTGCTGTACAACGAACCAAACGCCTATCACGCCCGCCATGAAACCGAGGAAGAAACCGAGAAGCTCTACCGCGACGTTACCTACTATGCAAAGCCCATGTGGAAGATAAACTGCCTGTATGTAAACAGCCCGCGCGCCAAGCTTGCCGAAACCGCCAGCTATACCGACGATGAGCGCAATAGCCTGGATTATCTCCAGCTGCTTGTGGACGCGCAGACCGGCGAGCTTGTAGGCGAAAGCAGCGCTAAGGATCGCGCGGAATTCAAAGGCTTCCTCTCCTGGGAGGACGTAAAGCAAAACTGACAACCCGGGCACGCCCGAAAGCGCTGCGCCCTAAGCCGTTGTAGCGCCGCCCCCGCATCGTGCATCAAGCAGGTGCAGGCGCGAAGCGCCCTGCCCCCCCGTTCCGCAAAGCCGGGCCACCCACATGTGGCCCGGCGGAAAAAAGCCAGACGGCCCTTTTGCCGTCTGGCGTATTCGCTTATGTGCCGCCCCTCCCCGCCCAGCAGGCGCGTAGCGCCCCTGCGGCCCCCACAGGGGCCGCAGTCCGGGGGTGCAGGGGCTCAGCCCCTGCTAGCGCCAGTTGGTGAGGAGGCGGAGGAAGGAGGAAAGTAGGCCGGGCATGGCCACATCCTCGGCAGCCACGGCGGAGAGCTTCGCAATCACCACGTCGCCAAGCTTTACGCGCACAATGCCTATGGCGTCGCCCGCGCTGATGGGCGCGGCCACCTGCTCGGGTAGCTCCACCTCCAGGGAAAGCTGCTTTTCCTGCCCCGGTTTTAAGAGCATGCTCAGGCCCGCGCCCACGGCGGCCTCCACCGTGTCCTTCATGCCAAGATGCACGGGAACCGAGCGCCCCAAACGGTTGCCCTTGCTAAAAATCACCACGCGCTTGTAGCCCGTAAAGCCGTAGTCCAGCATGGCGCGCGCCTCGTTGAAGCGCTTCTGGCTGTTGTCCGTGCCCAGCACAATGGCAATCAGGCGTAGGCCGTTCTTCTGCGCGGTGGCGCATAGACAGTACTTCGATACATCCGCGCTGCCGGTTTTCAGACCGTCGCAGCCGTCGTAAAAGCGCACTAGCCGGTTCGTGTTCGTCAGATCAGTCACGCGCCCGCCGGGATGCGTGAGCGTGTCCATCCATACGGAGGCGTGCGTAAAATAGTCGGGATGGCGGCATACCTCGCAGGCAAGGGCCGCCACATCGCGCGCGGTGGTGTACTGGCGATCGTCCGGCAGGCCCGTGGGATTGGTGTAGAACGTGTTTTCCATGCCCAGCTCCGCCGCACGCTGGTTCATCTGCTCCACAAAGGCGGCCTCGCTGCCCGCGATGTGCTCCGCCAGGGCATAGGCAGCGTCGTTGGCGCTGGCAATGATGGTTGCGTGCAGCAGATCGTTAAACCTGTAAACCGCGTTCGCGTCCAAAAGTGCCTGGCTGCCAATCTGCGCGGCGGCGGCCTGGCTCACGGTTACATCGTCCTCCAGGCTGACGCGCCCGGCCTCCAGCTCCTCAAAGCAAAGCAGCAGCGTCATCAGCTTGGTCACGCTGGCCACCTGACGCTTCTCGTCGGCGTTCTTTTCAAAAATCACCGTTCCGGTATCCGCTTCCAAAAGCATCGCGCTGGGCGAGGTAATCTCCACAGGCACGCCTTCCTCAAGCGGCGCGGCCAAAGCCGTGCCCATAAGCGCCGCGCAGGCCAAAAGCAGCGCCAATAGCCGCCTTGCATGGTTTCTCATAGCAAAAACTCCTTCCATGGCTGGTACCCTTCTTGGGATACCATACGCATGAAAGGAGCAAAAAAGCTGTCGAATGCGCCGCCCGGCGCAAAAAAGTTACAGCGCGGCGATTACGCCGTCCACCAGCGCGCGGAAGGTATCCTTCACCTTCTCGCCGGTTTCCATAACCTCCTGATGGCTCAAAGGCTGGTTCAAAATGCCCGCCGCCATATTGGTGATGCAGCTAAGGCCCAGCACATCCATGCCGCAATGACGCGCCACAATGGTTTCCGGCACGGTGGACATGCCCACCGCGTCGCCGCCGATGGCTCGCGCCATGCGAATTTCCGCGGGCGATTCGTAGCAGGGGCCGTTCATCCAGCAGTACACGCCCTTTTGCAGAGCGACGCCCAGCTTGTCCGCCACCTCCTGCGTAAGCTCCATCAGGCGCACGTCGTAGGCATGGCTCATATCGGGGAAGCGAGGCCCAAACTCGTCCAGATTGGGGCCGGTAAGCGGGTTCTTGCCCGACAGGTTGATAAAATCTGTCAGCAGCATCAAGTCCCCGGGGGCAAAGGCCGTGTTCACGCCGCCCGCGGCATTGGTCACAATCAGGGTTTGCACGCCCAGGCGCTTCATCACGCGGATGGGCATGGTCACATCGCGCAGGTCGTAGCCCTCGTAGCAGTGAAAACGCCCCTGCATCATGTACACCCGCTTGCCGTGCAGCTTACCGGCGCACCAGCGGCCCGCGTGGCCCGGCGCGGTGGATACGGGGAAGCCCGGAATGTCCTTGTAATCCAGGAATTTCGCCTCCTCCAGGGATTCGGCATAGCCGCCCAGGCCGCTGCCCAGTATAACCGCGATATCCGCCTTGCCGCACGCGGCCTCAATGGCCTTCGCGGCGGCGTCGATCTTTTCCAGATACGCCTTGTTCACATCGCTCATTTCTTCATCCTCCTCAAGCATTCGTCAGCCGGTCCGCGAACGATTCCGCGCCAAAACGCTCCGGCGCGCCAAACAGCTCGGCAACCGTGGCGGCGATATCGGCATAGGTCGCGCGCGTTCCCAGGTCAATCCGTCCCTTCATGCCGGGTTTCCATGCCAGGATGGGAATGTATTCGCGGGTGTGATCCGTGCCGCTGTGCACGGGATCGCAGCCGTGATCCGCCGTAAGAATCAGCAGGTCGTCCTCGCGCATGGCGGCCTTAATCTCGTCCAGGCGCTTGTCGAAGTACTCCAACGCCTGCGCATAGCCCGTCACATCGCGGCGATGGCCGTAAATGGAGTCAAAATCCACCAGGTTGACGAACACCAGGCCGGTGAAATCGCGGGCCATCGCCTTCATCAGCGCGTCCACGCAGGCGGGGTTTCCGGCGGCATGGTCGCTTTCCGCAAGGCCGCTCATGCAGAAGATATCCTCAATTTTGCCAATGCCCATGGTAAATACGCCGCGATCCTTGAGCGCATTGAGCACCGTGCGTCCCGTGGGCTCCAGCGAGAAATCGCGCCTGCGCGGCGTGCGCACAAAGGCGCCCTTGCCCGTGCCGGTAAAGGGGCGGGCGATTACGCGGCCCACGGCGTGCGGGCCCCGCAAAATAGCGCGCGCCGCCCTGCACATCTCGTACAGCTTTTCCGGAGAATACACATCCTCATGGCAGGCGATTTGGAACACGCTGTCCGCGGAGGTATACACGATGGGATAGCCGGTTTTCATATGCTCCTCGCCCAGCTCATCCAGGATGGCGGTACCGCTGGCGGGATAATTGCCCAGGGTTTTGGTGCCAATCGCCTTTTCAAACGCCTCGATCACCTCCGGCGGGAAGCCGTTGGGATAGGTGGGGAACGGCGTTTCCAGCCTGAGGCCGGTAATTTCCCAATGGCCGGTGGTGGTGTCCTTGCCGGCGGATACCTCCCGCGCGCGGCCGAACGCGCCCTCCACCTCCGCGGGCACGGGCCCGCCCACGCCGGGAATCAGCCCAAGCCCCATGCGCTGCATGTTGGGCAGCGCGGGATGCATTCTTTCAATGATATGGCCAAGCGTGTTCGCCCCCGCGTCGCCATAGTTGGCCGCATCCGGCAGCTCGCCCGCGCCAACGCTGTCCAGTACAATTAAAAAGACTCTTTTCATTTGGGAATTCCTGCTCCTTTCGCTGCGGCGGCACACGCCGCCGCGCCTTCTTTTCAGGTTTATTCGCCCAGCCTGATGCACGCCGGGCCCACGGGGCGTATCGCCAGCACGTTGCAGCTATGCGGGCCAAATACCGCCTCCATATCCTTGATAAACACATCCAAATGCCTGAGCGGCACAAAATTGAGGGTTGTGCCCGCAAAGCCACCGCCATGCACGCGCCATGCGCCGTCCTCATGCAGCTTGCTTTCCCCCATCATCAGGGCCAGGGAAAGCTCCTGCCGCGCGGGCGTGGGGAAGATGTTCTGCAGATAGCAGTAGCTGCTGCGCCCGCTTTCCACCACCAGGCGGAAGAACTCCCGCAGATCGTCGTTTTGCAAGGCCGCCACCTCGCCCACCACGCGGCGGTTCTCGGCAAAGTAATGCGAGGCGCGCAGGATGGCGCGATCCGCGTAAGGGGTTTTCAGCTGGGCGCGCAGCTGGGGCAGCGCCTGCATAAACTGCTCTGGGCTTACGCCGCGCAAATCCTTTTCGCCAAAGTAGGCCGCCACCTCGCGCATCTCCTGGGGAATCGCGGCGTAGCAATCGGTAAGGTCGTCATGGCTGCCGCCGGAGTCGATAACCACCAGGGCGTACCCCTTGGCCGCAAAGTCATAGGAAATCTCGCGCACCTCGGGATCGCTGTTCTGAAAATCGATATATACCAGCCCGCCCGCGCTGGAGGCCATCTGATCCAGCAGGCCGCTGGGCTTGCCAAAGTACACGTTTTCGGCATATTGCGAGATTTGCGCGCGCAGCTTGTAATCCAGCTTGTTGCCGTTGTACAGCTCGTCAAAGATGGCGCACAGCAGCACTTCCACCGCCGCGGAGCTGCTAAGCCCGCTGCCGCTGCGCACGGTGGAGGTCATCACCGCGTCAAAGCCGCCAATCTGGAAGCCAAGCTCCTTCATACGCGCGGCAACGCCACGCACCAGGGCCGCCGTGGTGCCCTTTTCCGCCTCCCGCAGGCTCAAATCCTCCAAAGAAAGGCTCAGGGGCTCGTATCCCTCGCTATGGATGTTTACCCGCATATCGCCGCGCGGCGTAACGGCGGCCAGGGTATCCAGGTTCACGGCGGCGGCCAGCGTTTTGCCGCGGTTGTGGTCGGTATGGTTGCCGCCAATCTCCGTGCGGCCCGGCGCGCTGATCATATACACAACGCCGGGGGCGTTCACCACATCCTCGTGCCTTTTGAGCAGGCGGGTATAGCGCATGGTTTGCGCTACCAGCATGCCGTCGCGCTGGCCGTAGAGATACGTCAGGTGCTTCATCAACTCAGGCGTTTTGAGTTCGCTAATCATCTCGGCGTACTTGTTCATAAACTTCCCATCCTTCTTTGGTGGCGTTATGCACACGCGTGCCCTGAAAACCGTTACCGCGCCGCGCGCTCCGCGACGCTTTGCCAAAACGCGGTCATGCTCTCCATACCCCGCTGCGCAAGCCCCTCCCGAAAGGCCTCGCGCGCGGCCTCGTCCGCTTCCTGCTGCCCCAGCACAACGCGGGCCAGGGTTTCATCCACATAGGGGCCCAGCTCGCTTTGCCACTGCGCCGCCTGCGCGCTTTCCTCCTGCGTAAGCGTGTAGGTGGGGAAGGGCTTTTTCACAAGCGCGTCCAGCTTGGCAAGCTCCTCGTTTACCCGGCGCACGTTTTCCTCGCTGTAACGGTTGTAGAACCCTTGAGGGAACAACCAGGGCATGTCGCCCGTATCATACACGCTAAGCTCGCTCAGGATGGACGTGGTCATGGCCTCCACGCCGCCCTTCCAGTTCCAGCCACCGTCCTCATCCACAACGTAGTCCTCGCCCTGCACGCCCACCATGGCCTCAATCGCGCCTTCCTCGGTGTAAAGCACGTCCACCCAGCGCAGCAGGGCCGCCGGGTCGTCGCAGGCGGAGGTGATGGCGAAGGTGCCCCGGGCCACCTGGCCAAACAAATCGCGGTAAACCTGCCCGCCCTCAAAGCTGAGGGGCTCCAGCAGCACAAAATTGCGCGACATATCGTAGGTAACCAGGCTTACCGGCGTGGGCGCGAAAAACGCCCCATAGGTATTCGCCGCCTTGTCATCCGTGATGCGCCTAAGCGCGTCCGCCGTGGTAAAGCCGTTGGGGTCAAGCAGCCCGTCCGCATACCAATCGCGCAGCGTAACGGCCAGCTCCCAGAAACTGTCCTCCTCCGGCCAGTAATGTACCTGGCCCGCAGCGTCCACATAGACATTATAGTCGTTGACCACCACGCCATAGGCGTGGGAGAACAGCTTGAGCTCCCACGGGCCCAGGAAGGTGAAGGGAATCTCGTCCTTCTTGCCGTTCGCGTTGGGATCCTTATCGCGGAAGGCCGTAAGCACCTCGCGCAGGCTTTCCATGTCCGTTGGCATGGAAAGGCCCAGGGCGTCCAGCCATGCCTTGTTAATCCACATGGCGTTTTGCGAGGCCATCTCCTGCAGGGCCGGCAGCGCCGCGATTTTTCCGTTGGGCAGGGTAATGGCCTCCATCCAGTCCGGATGCTCCGTGAGCAGGGCCCACAGGTTGGGCGCGTTTTCCTCCAGCAGGGGCTTGAGGTCAATCAACTGCCCGCTTTCGGAATAGCGAATCATCTCCGGCGTGCTCAGCGCCGCCTTGAAAAGCACATCCGGCAGCTGCCCGCCGGGCGCGAACATCGCATCCTTGGCGGCCTGCCATTCCTTGCGGCTGGTGTACTGCTGAAAGGTGAAGCTTACGCCCGTGCGCGCCTCCATGCGCGTAAAAAAGCGGTTGGTGTTCCAGTCGTGCGTGCTGTTTTCGCCGTCAAAGCCCGCCATGGCAAAGGTCGTTTCCGCCGAGGCGGCAGGCGCGGCGGCCAACAGCAGGCAAAGAAGGCAACAGAGAATACGCTGTAACATTCAAAAAAATCCTCCGAAAAATGTGTGTGTTAGAAACAAAACCACCCTTGATGGTTCTACTATTATACCTGATTGAGAGGCGTTTGAAAACCATTTCAGGCAAATTTTTGCCCCAAAGCCAAAGCGGAAGCGCCGGTTCCAGAAGGGGCCGCTTCCGCAAGGGCTTCAGTTGTTGATGGTTACCTTGAACAAATACTGCGGCAAAACATGCTTGTATTCCTCGTACAGGCCCACCTGCTCGTACAGCCGCACATAATAGCGGTACAGCCACACCTTTACCTTCATGTTGTACCAGGGATGAATTACGCACTGGCGCGACGTGCTCAGCGCCAGCCCCATGGGATTGCGAATATACTCGTATACCGGCTCGGAAAGCACGGCCACGCACGCGGCCCAGCGGTAGTACTCGGTGTTGAAGGCAAAATCCTCGCCCCAGGGTAGGCGTCCATCGCAGCGGATGCTGTTGCGCACGATGATATCGCGGCGGTAGAGCTTGTTCCACAGCACGGAGTAAAAGAAGCTGTTGGGATGCTCGCTCAGCTTGCCCAAAAACTGACGCTGATCCAGTACCATATCCTGGCTCAAAAAGCCGCGCTTCTGCCGTATGCTTCCAATAACCTCCGTGTAGGGAGCCAGCGCCATGTCGCAGCCCTGCGCTTCCATGGCCTCTACCATGCGCTGCGTGGCCTGCGCGGGCACAAAATCGTCGCTGTCCACAAATTGCAGATAAACGCCCCTGGCCTGGTTAATCGCCAGGTTGCGCGCGGCGGCCACGCCGCTGTTGGCCTGTGAAAACACGCGCATCCGGCCGTCCGCCGCCTCCATGGCGCGAAGCAGCGCAAGGCTTTGGTCGGTGCTGCCGTCGTCCACGGCCAGCACCTCAAGCTCCCTGTAGGTTTGGTTCAAAATGCTGCCAATACAGCTTTCAATCGTCTTTTCCGCGTTGTATACCGGTACGATTACGCTTACCAGGCAGCGCGTTTGTTGTTTCTCCTGCATGCTTTGCCCTATCCTTTTTGTAGGAAAGAATCACATGTTCGCATCCTGGGCGTTCTCAATCCCATCCTGCGCTTGCTGGCATGCGCGGGGCAGGCTATCGCCGCCGCAGGTAATGGTATGCGCGGTTTTATCCCAGTTGTTTTGCTGCTTATAGCGGAACAGCCCGATAATCTGCGCCACACCTGCCACAATTGTGTTTACCGCAAAGGAAAACAACATCCACTGCAGGCGCAGAAGCGCCCATGGCTCATGGTAATCCGCCCAGCCGCCCCAGCCAAACTGCACAACCAGCATATAAATGAACAACGCCACGCTAAGAAGCGAGGGATCCAGCCGAATCCTCATCGCCTGCGCGAAAGCCAGGAACGCGCCCGGCCCGCATAGCAGCGCGTTAAAGGCAAACACCAGTATAAAGTTGAGAACCGACACCACATACGTGGAGGGGAAATACATCTGCACCAGCATGCTGATGAATTCGCCCAGGGAAATGCGGCGGTTCCAAATGGCGCTGAACAGCGGCTTGGTGTTACGGAAGGCCACAAACCAGTGCCCCTGCGCCCAGCGGATGCGCTGCCTGAGGCTGGCCCACAGGTTGGTGGGCTTTTCGTCATACACGCGCACATGGTTGTTCCACAGCACCCGCCGCCCTTCCAGCGTGGCTGCGAACTGCAATTCCGTATCCTCGGTCAGGCTCTTCACCGTCCAGCCGCCGCGCTTGTAAAGGTAGCGCGTTTTCACCGCAAAGCCCGTGCCGCCAATGCCGCAGTTCAGCCCCAGGCGGTAGCGGCTGTACTGCAAAAAGCGGTTGGATATGGTGTAGGTGAGGTAGTAGAAATAGGCCACAAGGCCCTTGTTGTTTTTGCAGCCAAGGTAGCACTGGATGATCTCGGTACGGTCGTCGCTATCCAGAAACTGGCTGTTGACCTCGCGCAGCATGCCCACGTCAGCCAGGTTATCCGCGTCAAAGAAAAACACCGCATCGTACTTTTCCTGGTATCCCTCGAGCGCCTGAAAGGCCTTTTGGAGCACGATGGATTTTCCCGTGGGTTCATCCGCGCTTTCCTTGTGGAACTCCAGTACCTTCGCGCCCAGTTCCCGGGCCACCTCAGCGGTACGATCGGTGCAGTTGTCGGCTAAAATATAGAAGTCGTAAAGCTCGGCGGGATAGTCCATCCGCTTCATGTTTTCAATAATGCCAGAGATTACCGCTTCCTCGTTATGCGCCGGAATCAGGATTAGAAAACGCATTTGCGGTTCGTGCGGACAATAATCCTGGCTATTTTTCTTAAACCCGAATATGGCAACGATCAACTGAAAGACCAGCGTAATGCTCATCCACGCCATCAGCGCTTCCATGAGCACTTTCAAAAGCAAAATGACAGTAGACACTTGCCCGTTCCTTTCTTCATTGCCGCTGCGGCTGCAACCACTTATTTATACAATAAGCCATGCGATTTGTCAATGCATGTCATAAAACGAGCACTCGCCAATAAACTCCCTGAGGATGCTCAGCGGTGGTATCTCGTCCATCATGCCGCCGCTTACAGGCAGAAAATAATGCAGCACCTTTAGCAGCCTATGCGCCACCAGGTATTCGGGTGCGGTTTGGGGAATGGACAAAAGCAACTCATAGGCGATGGTCTTTAGCACGGGCAACTCGTAATGCAGCGACGTGTTAAACATCACATCCGCCTTTTCCTGGTTGGGGAATATCCATTTTTCCTCTCCCGCGCGCACCTTGGGCCACATGTCGATGGTTTCGGCGGGGGAGGTGTTGCGGAACCGCATATCCCTTACAATGCGCCTGAGCAGGCGCACATCCGTTGTGCGGATGCGGTTGTGATCGTCCAGGTTGATGCAGCTGAGCGCGCTCACATAAATGCCGAAGGTGAGTTGCTCGGGCACCTCGGAGGTGATGCGGTCGTTCATGCCGTGAATGCCCTCCACCAGCAGCAGCTCATCCGGGCCCAGGGTGAGCTCATATCCCTCGGGCGCGCGGCTGGAGGTTTGAAAGTCAAACCTGGGCATGGTCATGGTGCGCCCGGCCAAAAGGCCCTCCAGGCACTCGGTCAGCAGCGGGATGTCCAGCGCGTCCACATGCTCAAGGTCGGGCTTGCCGTCGGCTTCCAGGGGAATATCCGTGCGGTTGCGGTAAAAATCGTCCAGGGAAAGCAGATGCGGCCTGATTCCCAGCACGCTCAAATGCACCTTCAGCCGGTTGGCGAACGTGGTTTTGCCGCTGGAGGACGGGCCAAAGATCATCACCACGCGCGCGCCGCGCCTGACGATTTCATCGGCGATGCCCGCGATGGATTTATCGTGCAGGGCCTCGTTTACACGGATGAACTCCCGCATGCGGCCCTCCTGAATCATGCGGTTCACGTCCACGGCGTTTTGCGCGCCCAGGATGCCGCACCAGCGCTGCGAGGTAACGAACTCGCGCAGGAATTTGCTGCGCTGCACATAGGGCGCGGGCTTTTCCGGCGCGTCGGGCGAGGGCGCCAGCAGCACCACGCCGGGGAAATGCGGCTTAACGGCAAAGGCGCGGATCATGCCCGTGGAGGGCAGCATCATTCCGTAAAAGTACTCGCACAGCGGGCCGATGCGGTACATGGTGATTTTTTCCTGCGGACGGTAGCGCAAAAGCTCCGCCTTGTCCGCCCAGCCCTCTTTTTCAAAATAGGCGATGGCCTGCTCGCGCGTCCAGCTTTCCTTTTGGAAGGGCAAATCCTGCTTCACCAGCTCGCGCATGTCCTCCTCGATGGCGCGGGCCATCTCGTGATCCATATTTCCATCGGTCAGGCGCATGTAGAGGCCGTAGCCCACCGAGTTGAGCATGCGCACCCTGCGGCCGGGGTACAGCCGCTTCAGGCTCAACAAAAACAAAAACCTGAGCGAACGCTCGTATACGCGCCTGCCCTCCTCGTCGCGGTAGGTAAGCGGCACAAGGCTGGCGTCGGCCCGCAGTTTCTCGTTAAGCTCCAGGCATTCGCCGCCCCGCATCACGCAAAGCGTTTCCCGCGCCTGCTGGGCGGGCAAAAGCGCCTTCAGCGCCTCGCCAACGCTAATTCCGGCGTCAAACGTACCGGCCTGCTGCGGCACGGAAACCCGAATCGTCCCGTTCTCCTTCATGTCAGGCGCACCTCCCATCATGCGTCCTCAAAGGGCATGTTGCTCATAAACGCGCCGGTCAAATCCTCCACGTCCACATGGTCGTAATCGCCGCGCTTGCGCTTGAGCTGGTATTGCAGCTCCTTGGTATGCACATAGGCGCGGGTTTGCCGGTTGGCGGGCAGCACGCTCAGGTGCATGCCCTTTTGCCCGTCCGGCAGCTGCGAAAAGCGCACCTTCACAAACATCAGCCCATGATGCTGGCAGCGGCTGAGGGCCACGTACTTGCCCACCGCCTGGGGAATGAGCTCGGTCTGGCGCTTGGTTGGCTGGCCGCAGGTGGGGCACTTGGGCGCGGCCAGGGCTTCTCCCGCCAGCGCCTCCGTCACGGAGGGCACCATATCCGTAACGCGGAAGCGGCTGTGCCGCTCGTTATGGCACAGCTTGCGGGGATGCTCCTCATACTCCAGCACATCCATGGGCTTTGGCAGGCGCTGAAACACGCGGGCGGTATAGTATGCGTCATGCATGGCGTTGTGGAAGCTGCGATCCTCGTCCTCCTCCACCTCCAGGGCCTCCATGGCGGTCTTGAGGGCGGTCTGCCCGCTCTTTCCCATGGCGGCGGCATACAGGCGCTGAATGTCGTACATTCTGGGCAGGGCTCTCTCCACCCGGAAGAAATCCACATTCTGCTGTAACACGCTAATATCGTCGCCGCCCCAGGTCAAAAAGGCGCAATCCTCCCCGCACCAATCCATAAAGCTTTCCATGGCCTCCGGGAAGGCGGGCGCGTCGCAAAGCAACTCCTGGGTAATGCCGGTCATGCGCTTCACACGGGGGTGGATGGTTACATAATGCGTGGGACGCACCGGAATGGACACGGTATCCACAATGCCGAGGCTTTGATCCAGCTTGGCCGCGCCAA
>JALEIQ010000158.1 GCA_022769795.1 Clostridiales bacterium | reverse complement strand
CGGCGATGCTTTCCTCCACCAGGCTGTCCGGCACGGTTTTGGCGGCCTCGTAGATATCCGCAAAGCAATTCATGCCCATGGGCTTTTTCTCGCTTTGGCCAATCAGCACCACGCGTTTCAAAAAGGGCAGGCGCTTGCAGGAGATATTTTCCGGGGTTTCCGTAAGCAGCGCGGGCACCAGCCCTGTAATATGGCTGATGTAGTCGTTGTTCTTTACGCCCGCGGTCATAATAAGCATCTTGGTATCGCTCTGGTTGAGCAGATAGTTCAGCTCGAACTGCTTGTAGTTGGTATTGACCGTTACCAGGATAGCGCCCAGCTTGGCCGAGCCAAACATGGTAAGCACCCACTCCGGCGTGTTGGTGGACCAAATCGCCACATGATCGCCCTTGCGAACGCCCATGGCATACAGGCCGCGCGCCACCTCGCTGGTGCGGCGGTCAAACTCACGCCAGCTCCACCTTACGTTGAATTCCGGGGCTACGATGCAATCGTTATCCGGCAGTCGGTTCGCATTCCTCCTAAGCAGCCCGGGCAGCGTATTTTCATGCAGATCCAGCGTCGGTACAAAAGCCATGCGTTCGTCCCCCTATCAGAATGTTGCTTATGCCGCGGAAAAGAAAAAAGCCTTCGTCCTCCCTATCGAAGACGAAAGCGTTGCTTCCGCGGTACCACTTCGCTTGAGGCAGCCGTCTGCCTCCGCTCTGCGCTGTTACGGGCCGTCCCGTCCGGCGCTACTGCCTGTTTCACGCCAGCCGCTCGCGGGAGAGAGGCCGTCCGCCGCCCAGCGCCTTTCCACCTACCGGCGCCTCTCTTTGGGTGCGTGCCGTAACAGCCATGCCCGGTCATCGCATTTGCAAATTATCATAGCGGAGGCGCGCGGGTTTGTCAAGAGGAAAATTTGTGGTATAATCAATCGAAGTCATAGCCGACAGGAGGATGTACCATGGCCGATCATTCCCGCTATATCAGCCCCTTTTCCACCCGGTATGCCAGCCCGGAAATGCAGTTTGTTTTCTCCGAGGATAATAAATTCCGTACCTGGCGCAGGCTATGGATTGCCCTGGCCCGCGCGGAGCAAAAGCAGGGCCTGCCCATTACCGACGAGCAGATTGCCGAGCTTGAGGCTCACAAGGACGATATCAACTATGAGGACGCCCAGCGCCGTGAGCGCGAATGCCGCCACGACGTCATGAGCCATGTATATGCCTACGGCCTGCAATGCCCGAAGGCCAAGGGCATCATCCATCTGGGGGCCACTAGCTGCTACGTAGGCGACAACACCGATGTAATTCTCATGAAGCAGGGCCTTGAGATTGTGCGCCGCAAGCTGCTGAACGTGATGGATTTGCTGGCCCGGTTTGCGGAGCGCTACAAGGGGCTGCCCGCCCTGGCCTATACCCATTTGCAGCCCGCCCAGCTCACCACCGTGGGCAAGCGCGCCACGCTGTGGCTTAACGAGCTGTATATGGATTATGAGGAGCTCATCCATCGCATGGAAACGCTGGCTCTGCTGGGTAGCAAGGGCACCACCGGCACGCAGGCCAGCTTTGTGGAGCTGCTGGGCGGCGACAGCAGGCGCATCAAGCAGATCGAGCAGGATATCGCCGCCGAAATGGGCTTTACCCGCGTGGTTCCCGTAAGCGGGCAAACCTATAGCCGAAAGATGGATTATATGGTGGTAAGCACCCTGTCGGGCATTGCGCAATCCGCCAGCAAATTCAGCTACGATATGCGCCTTCTGCAAAACTTCAAGGAGATGGAGGAGCCCTTCGAGGCCAAGCAGATCGGCTCCTCGGCCATGCCCTACAAGCGCAACCCCATGCGCAGCGAGCGCATTTCCTCCCTGAGCCGCTATGTGATGGTGGACGCGCTCAACGCCGCCGTAACCGCCGGCGTGCAGTGGTTTGAGCGCACCCTGGACGACAGCGCCAACCGCCGCATCGCCGTAAGCGAGGCCTTCCTGGGCGTAGACGCGATTCTCAACATCATGATGAACGTATGCGACGGGCTGGTTGTATACGAAAAGGTGGTTCGCGCGCGTGTGATGAACGAGCTGCCCTTCATGGCCACCGAAAACATTATGATGGACGCCGTCAAGAAGGGCGGCGACCGCCAGCAGCTTCATGAGAAGCTGCGCGTGCACAGCCAGGCGGCGGCCCGCGTGGTTAAGGAGGAGGGCGGCAGGAACGACCTGATCGACCGCATCGTGGCCGATCCCGCCTTCATGGTTACCCGCGAGGAGGTCGAGGCCATCCTAGAGCCCGCGAACTTCATCGGCCGCAGCAAGGAGCAAGTGGAGGAATTCTTGAGCGAGCTCATTCTTCCCCTGCTGGACGCCAACCGTGAAGTGCTGGGCGAAAAGCAGGAGCTGAACGTGTGATAACCGCGCGCTTTTTGGAAAGCCGCGCAAAAGTGAAAGGAGCCCTTTTATGCTTGAACATACCGCCATGAACGACGAGTTTTTAAGCCTTCTGGCGGAGCAGTATCCCACCGAGCAAACGGTGCTTACGGAAATCATCAATCTATGCGCCATTTTGAACCTGCCGCGTGGCACGGAGCATTTTATCAGCGACGTGCACGGCGAGTACGAGGCGTTCTGCCATATTCTGAACAACTGCTCCGGCGTGATTCGTGAAAAGGCCGAGGCGCTGTTTCTCAAGGAAATCGGCCCGGAAGCGATCAATGATTTTCTGACTCTGATCTATTATCCCGAGGGAAAGCTGGAGCTGCTGCAACAAAACGGGCAATTAACGGACGACTGGTACCGCCAGATGCTTAACCGCCTGATTTTGCTCAACCGGGTGCTTTCCTCCAAATACACGCGCTCCAAGGTTCGCAAGGCGCTGCCCTCGGCCTACGCCTATGTGCTGGACGAGCTTTTGCATGCCCAGGACGACGAGGACAACAGCCAGCAGCGCTACCACCAGCAGATTATCGATACGCTGCTCAGGCTGGAGGGCGGGGACGAGTTTGTGCTGGCCCTGTGCTCGCTGGCCAAGAGGCTGGCGGTAGACCGCCTGCATATCGTGGGCGACGTGTTTGACCGCGGGCCGCGCGCGGACAGCATTCTGGATTTGCTCATGGCGCACCACTGCGTGGATTTTGAATGGGGCAACCACGATATCCTATGGATGGGCGCGGGCTGCGGCAACGAGGCGTGCATTGCGGCGGTTATACGCAACTGCCTGGCGCACGGCAACACCACGATTCTGGAAAGCGGCTACGGCGTAAGCCTGCGCCCGCTGATGGCCTTTGCCCAAAGCGCCTACGCGGGCCTGCCGCTGAGCGAGGCGCTCACGCTGGCCATTACGGTCATCATGTTTAAGCTTGAAGGCCAGTTGATCGACCGTCATCCCGAATATCGCATGGAGACGCGCAAGAAGCTGCATCTGCTTGTGGGCAGTCCCTCCGCTATCGAGCTGGATGGCATTCCTTCCGATGTAAAGCCCATGCCGCTGACCACCCTTATGCCCGACGCGCCCTATGCCCTCACCCCCGCCGAGCGCGCCCTGATGGACGAGCTCAAGGAGGCGTTTCTGCACAGCGATCACCTGCAAAAGCATGTGGCGTTCCTCTACCAGGCGGGCAGCATGTACCGCGTTTGCAACGAGCTTCTCATTTTCCACGGCTGCGTGCCCATGACGGAGGGCGGCGCTTTTGCCAAGATGGAGCTATCCGGATCAGTCTATTCCGGTAAATCGCTGATGGACCGTTGCGAGCAGATCGCCCGCGCGGCCTATTTTCAGCGCATCCCCTCCGCGGTGGATTTCATGTGGTACCTATGGTGCGGAGAAAACTCGCCCGTATGCGGCCGCACCATCAAAACCTTTGAGCGCGCCTTCCTTATCAATCAGGAAACGTGGAAGGAGCCCATGAACCCCTACTACCGCCACTGCGACGAGGAGGAGGGCTGCCTGCGCGTGCTGCGCGAGTATGGCCTGGGGGACGTGCCAGGCGCGCGTATCATCAACGGGCATACGCCCATCCGTGTCAAGGATGGCGAAAGCCCCGTCAAGGCGGGTGGACGGCGCATCAACATCGACGGCGGCTTCTGTCAGTCGCTTC
>JALEIQ010000126.1 GCA_022769795.1 Clostridiales bacterium | reverse complement strand
CTGACTGTGCTATAATCTTGGCAGTCCATAGTGATTGCCCTCCTTTGGCAAATGTTGTGTCGCAACTGCATTCTACCACGGGGAGAATAATCACTATGGATTTTTTCATTTAAGTGTCCAACTTGATTTTACAATCAACCTAGAGAATTCGCTTGCATCCGGTATCGATCAGATATTGCGTCGCATCCATGGTGGCCCGCTGATCGTCGCACAAAACACAATACACATTTTCGCACCGGTAGCTGCCGTTTAACAGTACAACGGGCATGCCTGACGCCACATCGCGGATATACGCGTTATCCTGCTCCTTTTCCTCAATAAATGTGGAGCCCATCAAAACCATACCGTCCACATGGCGTTTCTTGAGCGACTCCGCGCCCAGCTTTCTGGCGCTTAGCTCCCGACCTGTACACACCAGCAAGCAGTCATAGCCGTGCTCGCGGAAGGAACGCTCCAAATGGGCCAACGCCTGCGATAGGTAAGCATCCGCCGGGTCGGGACACAAAAGACCGATGGTGCGCATGGTATTCAATCCCAGGCCGCGCGCAAAAGCGTTGGGCACATAGCCGCTTTCTTCTATAACAGCCAGCACCCTTTCCTTGGTTTTTTGGCTCACATGCGGGCTGTTGTTCAAAACGCGCGAAACCGTCGCAATGGATACGCCGGCTTTCTCCGATACGTCATAGATGTTCATGAAAAACCCGCCCTCCGATATGTAAATGCTTACGAATCTCCATATCAATTTTATTATACACATATCCTTCCTGTTTTGCAATTATAATTTCGGGATTTGCAAAGGGGTTCCGCGCAGGGCCGCACACAGAAATAATTCTTGTTAAGGAATTGACGCGCCTATAAAAAAGGAGTAATATGAAAGGCGATGATGTAATTATTTACACGTCCGTAAAACCCAGTATACGGTTTTCTCTTGAATTAACAAGTTGGGAGGGTTCAAACAATGGAACGCCTGAACGCACAACTGCTTCCTGCGCCGGAGCGTCCGGTTCGTGTGCTTCAATTCGGAGAGGGAAATTTCCTTCGCGCCTTTGTGGATTACATGCTGGATATTGCCAATGAAAAGGCTGGTTTCAACGGCAGCGTGGTGTTGGTAAAGCCGATCCCCTTCGGTAGCCTGAACGCTTTCCATGAGCAGGACTGCCGTTATACCGTGCTGCTGCGCGGCCTGGTGGATGGCAAGCCGGTGGAAATGAGCCGCAAGATTACCAGCGTGCATGATGCGGTAGACGCTTACAGCGAATATGAAAAGTATGCCGCCTACGCCAAATTGGACACGCTCCGCTTTATTGTAAGCAACACCACCGAGGCCGGCATTGTGCTGGATGAAAGCGACCGTTTTGACCTCTGCCCGCCCAACACCTACCCCGGCAAGCTGTGCAAGCTTCTCTACGAGCGCGCCGAGGCCTTTGATTACGCCACGGACAAGGGCCTGATTATCCTGCCTGTCGAATTGATCGACGATAACGGCATCGCCCTCAGGCGCTGCGTAAAGCAGTTGGCGAAGGTATGGAACCTGGGCGAGCGTTTCGAAAAATGGCTGGATGAGGCATGCGTGTTTACCTCCACTTTGGTGGATCGCATCGTAACCGGCTATCCCCGCGACGAGGTAGAGGCCATTTGGGAGAAGTTCGGCTATGAGGATCGCCTGGTAGTTACGGGCGAGCCCTTTGCCCTGTGGGTTATTGAATCCGAAAAGGATATTTCCGGCGAGCTGCCTTTGCCCGACTGCGGTCTGCCTGTTATTTTCACGGATAATCAAAAGCCCTACAAGCAGCGCAAAGTTCGCATCCTCAACGGCGCGCATACCTCCTTCGTGCCCGCCGCCTTCCTGTGCGGATATGATTATGTGCTGGACGCCATGAACGATGATATGATTCAGACGTTCATGCAAAAGACCCTGTATAACGAGGTCATTCCCACCCTCAGTCTGCCTGTGGACGACCTCAAGGCCTTTGCCGAAGCCGTTACCGGGCGTTTCAAGAATCCTTATATCAAGCATGCGCTGCTTTCCATCTGCCTAAACAGCGTTTCCAAGTGGCGCGCCCGCTGCATGCCCAGCCTGCTTGGCTATGTGGAAAGCAAGGGTGAGCTGCCCGAGCATCTGGCCTTCTCGCTGGCCGCTCTGATGGCGCTGTACCACGGTGGGCAGCTCAAGGACGGCGCTTTGGAATGCACGCGCGAAGGAAAGCCCTATACCCTGCGCGACGATGCTCCCGTATTAACCTTCTTTGCGGAAAACAGCGCAAAGCCCGCCCGCGAAATGGCGCGGCTGTTCATGAGCAACGAATCCTTCTTTGGCCAGGATTTGACCCAGGTTCCCGGCTTGCTGGATTATGTGGCGAACGCTCTGGAAGCTATTCTTGAACGCGGCATGCGCGCCGTTATGACCGAGCGCTTTGGGGGCTGAGTCATGCGCGAAATGTTAAAGATCAATCCGGCTGATACTGTGGCTGTCGCCCTCGTGCCGCTGCATGCAGGACAAACTGTAATGGTAGAAGGCACTGAGCTTACGCTCACAACCGACGTGCCAGCCGGGCACAAGGCCGCCCTGCGCGATATTGCCGTGGGCGAACCCGTTGTGAAATACGGCTATCCCATAGGGGCAGCCACTTGCAACATTCCCGCTGGTAGCCATGTGCATGTTCACAACCTGCACACGCTGCTCTCCGGAGAGCTTGCCTATGAGCATCATCCCAGCGTAGAGCCCGTTCAGCCCGTCCAGTCAGTCACCTTTCCCGGCTATCCCCGCCGCGATGGCCGCGTGGGCATTCGCAACGAGCTATGGATTCTGCCCACGGTCGGTGGTGTTAACGATGTGGCGCGGGCGCTAGAGCGCCGTGCCCAGTCGCTTGTGGGTGAAGGCGTGGAAGGCGTTTATGCCTTCCCCCATCCCTATGGCTGCTCTCAAATGGGCGGCGATCAAGAAAACACGCGCCAGATACTGGCAGATCTTGCGCGCCATCCCAACGTCGGCGGCGTGCTGGTGCTGGGCCTGGGATGTGAAAACAGCGGCGTTGACGAGATTCGCGCCCATATGGGCGAGTACGATCAGGAGCGGGTGCGCTTCTTGGTATGCCAGAAGGTTGAGGATGAGATTGAGGCCGGTATGGAGTTGCTTTCCGCCCTTGCGGACGGCATGCGCTCTGAACGCCGCGTGCCCTGCCCCGCCAGCAAGCTGACCGTTGGCCTCAAGTGTGGCGGTTCGGACGGCTTTAGCGGCATCACGGCCAACCCGGTTATCGGCGGTTTTTCCGATCTGCTGATTGCGCAGGGCGGCAGCACCATTTTGACCGAGGTGCCCGAGATGTTCGGTGCCGAAACCATTCTGATGGATCGCTGCGAAACCGAGGAGCTATTCCAGAAAACCGTATCTCTCATTAACGATTTTAAGCGTTATTTCGAGGAGCATCATCAAACCATCTACGAAAACCCCTCGCCCGGCAACAAGGCGGGCGGCATCAGCACGCTGGAGGACAAGGCGCTTGGCTGTACGCAAAAGAGCGGCTTCTCCCCCGTAAAGGATGTTCTTGCCTATGGGCAGCGGGTTGAAAAGGCGGGGCTAAACCTGCTATCCGCTCCTGGAAACGATCTGGTGGCCGCAACGGCGCTCGCTGCGGCCGGCGCGCAGATTGTGCTGTTCTCCACAGGCCGCGGTACGCCGTTTGCCTCCCCCGTTCCCACCGTTAAGATTGCCAGCAACGAGGATCTTGCCAACCGTAAGCGCAACTGGATCGACTTTAACGCCGGCCAGCTGTTAAGCGGCAAAGAATTGCCGGAGCTTTCCCAGGCGCTGATGGATTATGTGCTCGCTGTCGCGGGCGGCCAGGAGGTTTGCAGCGAGCGCAACGGTTATCACGATATGGCCATTTTCAAATCCGGCGTTACGCTGTAAGCTGGCAAATCAGAATAGAACGCTTGAAAACAACGCTGCCCCATATTCAACAAACCAAAGGGAGGAATCAACCATGGAAATGATCGAAAAGCTGTCCCTTGCCGGTATCGTACCGGTCATCAAGGTAGAGGACGCCGCCGATGCGGTACCTCTTTGCAAAGCGCTCTCTGACGGCGGCCTGCCTGTTGCAGAAATCACCTTCCGTTCCGATGCCGCTGAGGAAGCCATCAAGCGCGTGCATGCCGAGCTTCCGGACGTAATCTTGGGCGCGGGCACCGTGCTTACCAAGGATCAGGTTGACCGCGCCGTCGCTGCCGGAGCCACCTACATTGTTTCTCCTGGCCTGAATCCCGAAATTGTGCGTTACTGCCAGGAAAAGAACGTTCCCATTGTTCCCGGAACGGCCAATCCCAGCGATATTGAGGTTGCTCTCTCTCTGGGTCTCAAAACCGTAAAATTCTTCCCTGCCGAGCCTTTGGGCGGTCTCAAGCTGATTAAGGCTATGGCGGCCCCGTATGGCGGCGTAACCTTCCTGCCCACCGGCGGCGTAAACGAGCAGAACCTGAATGAATACTTGTCTTTCCCCAAAATTGTGGCTTGCGGCGGAAGCTGGATGGTGCCTGCCGACGCGGTTTCCACCAAGGACTGGAAACGCATTGAGGAGCTTACCCGCAGCGCTGTAAACAAGATGCTGGGGCTGGAAATCCGCCATGTGGGCGTAAACAGCGGCAGCGTGGAGCAGGCGCACAAAGATGCGGAAATGTTCTCCAAACTGCTTGGCTGGCCGCTGGACGAGCATCAGAATGCCACCTTCGTGGGCGCTGGCTTCGAAGTGATGAAAATCCCCTTCCGCGGCACGCACGGCCATATCGCTGTTGCCTGTAATTCCATCAAACGCGCCCGTTGGCATATGGAGCGCCGCGGCTTTGTGTTTGACGATAGCAGCGCCATCATGAAGGACGGCAAGCTGCGCGCCATCTACCTTAAGGATGAGATCGCAGGCTTCGCCGTGCATCTGCTGCAAAAGTAAAAAATCCATAGTAGCATTAATGAAAGGATGTTTTTCCAATGGCAAAAGTTGTTACCTTCGGCGAGATTATGCTTCGCCTCAAGAGCCCTGGTTATGAACGTTTCTTCCAGTCCCCCAGCCTTGAGGCCACCTTTGGCGGCGGCGAGGCCAATGTAAGCGTATCTCTGGCAAACTACGGCATGGAAACCGCGTTTGTTACCGTTTTGCCCAAGAATGATATTGGCGAAGCCTGCGTGCGCGAGTTGCGCGGCTTTGGCGTGGATGTAAGCAACATCGTGCGCAAGGAAGGCCGCATGGGTATCTATTATCTAGAAACCGGCGCTGTGCAGCGTCCCAGCAAGGTGATTTACGACCGTGCGGGCAGCGCCATTTGCGAGGCCAAGCCCGGCGATATCGATTGGAAGAAAGCCTTCGATGGCGCTACCTGGTTCCATTTGACCGGTATCACCCCGGCTATCAGCCAGGGTGCCGCCGACCTCAGCCTGGAGGCCGTGAAGGCCGCTAAGGAAATGGGTCTGCACGTAAGCTGCGACCTGAACTACCGCAAGAACCTGTGGAAGTACGGCAAGACCGCCGATCAGGTGATGCGCGAGCTGGTCAAATATGTAGATACCGTGATTGCCAATGAGGAGGACTTCCAAAAGAGCCTGCTGCTGAAGGCCGAAAGCGCCGGTTCAGTGGAAGAAGGCGAGCTCAACATTGAGCAGTACAAGGCGATTGCCAAGCTTGCCATGGATACCTATCCCAACATCAAGCGCGTTGCCATCACTCTGCGCGAGAGCAAGAGCGCCAATCATAACGATTGGAGCGCGTGCCTGTACAACGGCAAGGACTTCTACCTCAGCCGCAAGTACCGCATTACCGATATCGTGGATCGCGTAGGCGGCGGCGACAGCTTCGGCGGCGGCCTGATCTACGGCCTAAACAACTACGACGACGAAAAGACGGCCCTGGAGTTTGCCGTGGCCGCCAGCTGCCTCAAGCACACCATCAACGGCGACTTTAACCGCGTTACCGTCAGCGAGGTTGAAAGCCTCATGAAGGGTAGCGGCAGCGGTCGCGTGCAGCGCTGACCTATCCCTATCCATATTGCCAAGGGCGGAGTGCAAGCTCCGCCCTTTTTCATGAGAGATTCCAAAGAAGGTTTTTTATGTCCGCTGTGAATATGACGGAGGGCGGCATCTTTCGGCATTTGATCCGCTACTCCGTACCTCTGATTCTGGGCAATCTGTTCCAGCTAACCTATAACGTGGTCGATTCTGTCATTGCGGGCCGCTTTATTGGCAAGGAGGCGTTGGCGGCCGAGGGTACCGCCAACCCGGTTATGACCATCGTTATTCTTGGTATTTCAGGCATTTGCATGGGTTCAGGCGTGCTGATGAGCGAGTTTTTCGGCGCAAAGGCATATGAGAAGCTAAAACACGAGATGGCAACCAGCGTGTTGTTTGGCCTGTTCTTTTCGCTGGCTGTCGCTTTGTTGGGCGCTCTGCTCTCCGAACCGGTTCTGCGCCTGATTCGCGTTCCTGAGGATCTTATGGCAATGGCCTCCATCTATTTGCGCATCACATTTTTAGGCGCGCCATTCACCTATTTTTACAACGCGCTGGCGGCCGCGCTCAAAAGCGTGGGCGACAGCAAAACGCCCCTGAAATTCCTCATGTTTTCTTCCATTCTTAACGCAGCTCTTGATCTTCTTTTCATAGGCGGGCTTGGCTTTGGCATCGTTTGCAGCGCCGTAACCACGGTGGCCGCTGAGGCGGCTTCGGCAGCCCTATCCTTTTGGCATATTTACCGGCACGTGCCGTTGCTCAGATTGCGCAGAAATGAGTGGCGCATTAACCGTTCCTTGCTAAAGCAAACGTTGCGTTATGGCTCCATCACAGCCCTGCAGCAGGCGTGCCAGCCCGTCGGCAAGCTGTTGATTCAGGGAGCCGTAAACCCGCTTGGCATAGACGCTATCGCCGCCTTTAACGCGGTAGGCCGCATCGATGATTATTCCTTCACCCCTGAGCAAAGCATCGCGCATGGCATTACCACGTTTGTGGCGCAGAACCGCGGTGCCGGGAAGCAGGAGCGTATCGTCCGGGGATTTCGCAAAGGGCTTGTGCTGGAAGCCATCTATTGGGGCTTTATTTGCCTAACCGTGCTGCTCTTCAAGGAGCCGCTCATCCGCCTCTTTGTAACGAACACCGAAGCGGAAGCGCTGCTGCCGCTTGCCAGCCGCTATTTGGGTTATATGGCCTGGTTTTATCTGCTGCCCGGCTTTACCAACGGCATTCAAGGGTATTTTCGCGGCATGGGCAATATGCGCGTCACGCTTTTGTGTACCTTTATTCAAACCTCACTGCGGGTTGTTTTTACCTATCTGCTCACCCCCTCCATGGGTATCGCAGGCGTTGCTTTTGCTTGCGCGGCAGGCTGGTCAGCCATGCTTTTGTTTGAGGTTCCCTATTATTTCCGCAGTCGCTGCACGGACGCACAGCATCCCGCGCATTGACTTTTTCTTCCTGTAAAGCTATAATCAAACCAATCCTGAGATTCTTCTTCGCACCTTCCAGGATGCTTTTGGGCACGAAAAGGCGATTGAAGGGAAATTTGCATTCAACTACCTATTGCAAATGCTTCCACCATCTTTAGGAGGGATTTTCCATGAGCTTTCGCAAGGATTTTCTTTGGGGCGTTGCCACCGCATCCTATCAAATTGAGGGTGCGCCGGCTGCGGACGGCAAAGGCCCCTCCGTATGGGATCGATTTTCACACGAGCCAGGAAAAATCTATCAGGGGCACACGGGCGACGTCGCCTGTGGCCACTATCACCGCTTTTCCGAGGATGTCAAGCTCATGGCGGATCTGGGGATACGCAACTACCGCTTTTCACTTTCCTGGCCCCGGCTGCTACCTGAAGGCTGCGGAACTGTAAACCATCCCGGAATCGACTTCTATAACCGCCTGATAGACCTGCTGCTCAAGCATGGTATCCGGCCCCTTATTACGCTGTTCCATTGGGATTACCCCAGCGCGCTGCAAGCCAAAGGCGCCTGGGAAAACCCCGACAGCGCCAAATGGTTTGCCGATTATGCGGCTCTGTGCGCCCGCTCCTTCGGCGACCGCGTGAAGGACTTTATTACCTTTAACGAGCCGCAATGCTTCATCGGGCTTGGCTATGACAGCGGCGTACACGCTCCCGGTCTACAGCTTCCCGTATCCAGCACCGTTCCAATGAGCCATCATGTGCTGCTGGCACACGGCATGGCCGTGCAGCGTCTGCGGGAATTTGCCCCCGGCTGCTGCGTAGGCTACGCCCCCTGTGGGAACCCCTGCATTCCCGCAAGCGCTTCCCCAGCGGACGTGGCGGCGGCGCGCAGGGCGTATTTCGCCATGCCTAAAAATCCCAGAAGCTGGAGCTGGACGGTTTCATGGTGGAGCGATCCGGTTGTGCTTGGCAGCTATCCCGAGGATGGACTAAGCGTCCTTTCCGGCTATCTTCCCAAGGGTTGGGAGCAGGATTTGCCTGTCATTTGCCAGCCGCTGGACTTCTATGGGCAAAACATCTACAATGGCCGTATCATCCAGGCCGCGGACAATCAGGACGGTTTTCGGGAGCTTCCCTTCCCTGAAGGCCATCCCAAAACGGCCATTCAATGGCCCATTACCCCCGAAGCGTTATACTGGGGCCCAAAATTCCTTTATGAGCGGTATCGCACGCCCATCATCATTACGGAAAACGGCATGTCGTGCCATGACGCGCCCTCGCTGGATGGCAAGGTGCATGATCCCAACCGGCAGGATTATATGCACCGCTATCTGCTCAGCTATAAGTGCGCAGCGGAGGAAGGCGTGGATGCACGCGGCTATTTTGCCTGGTCGCTGATGGATAATTATGAATGGAGCTATGGCTATTCCGAACGGTTTGGCCTGGTTTATGTGGATTATCAAACCCAAAGGCGCATCCCAAAGGATTCCGCATTGTGGTATAAGCGCGTTATGGAAACCAATGGCGAGGAACTTTAATTCGGAAGAAAAGCGCTCAACCGTCATTTTCCCTATTATGCCTTGCGCCCCGGCCGCATTCTCTTGCAACCGGGGCGCTTTTTGTATAGTCTTTTCAAAGAAACTGGCGGCAGCCTTCTCAGCCAATCACCTGATATCCCTGATCCTCTACCGTCTTTTTGAGCACCTCGTCGCTCACGGGCGCGCTCAACGTAAGCACAGCCGTTCCCTTTTCGTGGCTTACAACAGCCTCTGTTACCTCGGGCAGCGCTTCCAGGCACTTCTTTACGCGGGCCTCGCAGTGGCCGCACATCATGCCCTCAATCCTCATGGTCTTTTCCATCGTCTTTCGCTCCTTTGCAGATTTGATCTTTTTATCCTTTTTCGCGCTGTGCACGTCAAACAGGTTTAACCGCAGCGCGTTGGATACCACGCAAAAGCTTGACAGGCTCATAGCCGCCGCGCCAAACATGGGGTTAAGCTTCCATCCAAAAATGGGAATCATCAGTCCAGCCGCCAGCGGAATGCCTATCACGTTATAGATAAACGCCCAGAACAGGTTTTCATGAATGTTGCGCAGCGTAGCCCGGCTTAAGCGGATGGCGGCGGGTACGTCGGTCAATTTGCTGTTCATCAGCACAACGTCCGCAGCATCGATGGCAATATCCGTGCCCGCTCCAATGGCGATGCCCGTATCCGCGCGTGTCAACGCAGGCGCGTCGTTGATGCCGTCGCCCACCATTGCTACCTTGCCTTTCTTCTTCAGGGTGCGAATCACGCTTTCCTTGCCATCCGGCAGCACGCCTGCGATAACCTCATCCACGCCCGCCTGCTTGCCAATGGCCTCTGCCGTGCGCTGGTTGTCGCCTGTAAGCATTACCACATGAATGCCCATGTCGCGCAGCTCCCGCACGGCCTGCGGGCTATCCTGCTTTATCGTATCCGCCACGGCAATCACGCCCAGCAGTCTATCTTCCAACATAAACAGCAACGGGGTTTTTCCCTCACCCGCCATCCGTTCCGCGGCTGCGCGAAGGGTTTCCGGCACCTGCGCCTGCCCGGCGATATAGCCCATACTGCCGCCCGCCAGGCGCTTGCCCTCAAGTGTCGCTTCCAGCCCATTGCCCGGCAACGCCCGGAAACCATCCACCTCGCGCGCCTGCAACTGCTGCTCCAGCGCGCTCTTTACAATGGCGCGCGCCAAAGGATGCTCGCTCTTTTGCTCCAGTGCATAAGCAAGGCTCATTAGTTCATCCGCGCGCACGCCCGCCGCAGGCAGCACATCCGTCACCTTAGGCTCGCCGCTGGTAATGGTTCCGGTCTTGTCCAGGGCCACAACCTGAACCTTGCCTGTCTCCTCCAGCGAAACGGCGGTCTTAAACAGAATGCCATGCTTGGCGCCCATGCCGTTGCCAACCATAATCGCCACCGGCGTAGCAAGGCCCAACGCGCACGGGCAGCTAATCACCAGCACGGAAATGCCGCGCGCCAGCGCAAAGCCAAAGCTTTCTCCCGCAATCAGCCATGCGATAATCGTAACAGCCGCAATAGCAATCACTGCGGGTACAAACACGCCGCTCACCTTGTCCGCCACCTTGGCAATAGGCGCTTTGGTGGCTGCCGCGTCGCTCACCATACGAATAATCTGCGAAAGCGTAGTGTCCTCCCCCACGCGGGTTGCCTCGCACTTAATGAAACCTGATTGGTTTACCGTAGCGGCAGATACCATACTCCCGGGCCCCTTATCCACGGGGATGCTTTCTCCCGTCAGGGCGGATTCGTTCACCGCGCTTTCGCCCTCCAGCACCACGCCATCCACGGGAATGTTTTCGCCGGGCCGCACCACAAACGTATCGCCCTTTTTCACCTGCTCAATGGACACAACGGTTTCAACGCCGTCAACAAGCACAGTTGCCGTTTTGGGAGCCAGCTTCATCAGGCTTTTCAGCGCGTCCGTGGTTTTGCCCTTGGAGCGCGCCTCCAGCATCTTGCCCACGGTAATCAGCGTTAAAATCATGGCGGCGGATTCAAAGTAAAACTCGTGCATATAGGCCATTACGCCCGCCATGTCGCCGTGCATCTGCGCATCCGTCATTGCAAACAGCGCATACGTGCTGTATAAAAACGACGCGCCGGAACCCAATGCTACCAAAGTATCCATATTGGGGGCTCTGTGCCACAAGCTTTTGAAGCCGCTGATAAAGAACTTTTGGTTGATTACCATAATAATCACCGTGAGCAAAAGCTGCAATAGCCCCATTGCCACATGATTGTTGGCAATCACCGCGGGCATGGACCATCCCCACATCATATGGCCCATGGAAATATACATCAGCACAATCAAAAAGCCCAGCGACGCAATCAGCCTGCGCTTAAGCACCGGCGTTTCATGATCCTTCAGCGCTTCCTCGCTGCGGCCTGCGCTTTCGCCCTCCTGATTCTGTGCCCCCTTCACGCTTGCACCATAGCCCGCTTCCTCCACGGCGGCAATGATGGCCTCGTCGCTGGCGGTGCCCTCAACCCCCATGGAATTCGTCAACAGGCTCACCGAGCACGCGCTTACGCCCGGCACCTTTGCAACCGCCTTTTCCACACGGGCGCTGCACGCTGCGCAGCTCATACCTGTAACCGTATATTGCTTCATCGCTTTCCCTCTTTTCTACTTCATCAGCTTGCGCAGGGTGTCCAGCAGTTCGTCAATGGTTTCGTCCTTACCGGCGCGAATGTCTCGCGCCACGCAGGTTCGGATATGCTCTGCCAGCAGTTCCCTGTTAAAGGCGTTCAGCGCCGCGTTCACCGCCGCCACCTGCACTAGTATGTCCGTGCAGTACACGTTTTTCTCCACCATTCCGCGAATGCCTCGGATTTGGCCTTCGATGCGGTTCAAACGGTGAATCAGGCTTTTATACTCGGCCTCGGTTCTCTCCTTGGTTTTGTGGCCGCATTGGCATTCCCGCTGCATGTGCCCGCCTCCTTACCCAATATACCCCTTCTGGGTACATATACTATATACCTCATCGGGGTATATGTCAAGCGGATAATATGTACGAACTGTAACCTTTTCAGCCTTCCATTGACTTGTGCCATCTGCTTTCAGTATAATAAGCCTGAAACCGAAATGGTAATTTTGTTTTCAGAGCAAAGGAGAGAGCATATGGCAAAAAACGCTCTTCGAAAAAAGCTGTTGCGCGATATGCGCCGCTCCTTCATGCAATTTCTTTCTATCGTGGTGTTGTGTTCGCTGGGCACCTTTATGTTTGCGGGTTTGAATGGTACTGCGCGTCTGGCGCAGGGCACCATCAATACCTATTTTGAGCAAAATAACCTGGCGGATTTCTGGGTAGCCGTGCCCTACGCGGATCGTGATACGCTGGAACGTATTTCCTCTTTAGAGGGCGTAGCCGATGTGTGCGCCCGCGCCACTGCGGATCTGGAAAGCACGCTTCCGGGAAACCCAACGCTCAACGTAACGGCCTATAACGGGCCAATGCGCATCAATCAGCCCCTTGTAAGCGAAGGCGCGGCATTATCGGAAACCGATCTGCGCGGCTGCTTAATTCAGGCAGGCTTTGCATCCGTACACGGCCTTTCTGTGGGAGATCGCATAAACGTTAAGCTAGCCGGTCAGGAATACGGTTTTGTGATACGCGGTATCGTATACAGCCCTGAATTTATCTGCGTTACCGACGGCGTTTACCCAAATCCCGAAATCTACGGTTACATTCTAATCAATGCGCAGGCCATGCCAGATCTGCCGCTCTCTCAAATCATTGCGCGTTTGGAGCCGGGAGCCGACGCACAAGCCGTGCAAAAGGCCATTGAAACCGCGCTGCCCACGGCGCTGGTCATTAACCGCGGCGCGCATTACAGCACTGCGAACGCCAACAGCAACGCCGTCATGTTCAACAACCTCACGCTGGTATTTCCGCTGATTGCCTATGCCGTAGCCGCTCTTATCGTAATGACCACCCTCACCCGCATGATCGATAACCAGCGCCTGCAGCTAGGCACGCTCAAAGCTCTTGGCTATTCCGCAAGCAAAATACGCTCGCACTATTTATCCTACGCCGTCTGGCCCGCGCTGACCGGTTCCCTCCTGGGTGTGGTTTTAGGCCATACCTTATTGCCGAGAATTATCTGGGCGCTGCTGCTGGCTCAAAACGAATATCCTTATCAAATCTATCCCCACATTTCCATTGCTTCCTGGGGCATGGTAGCCTTAACTCTGTTCATAAGCGTGATTATCTGCCTGATTGCCTACCGTAAAAGCGCCCGGGAAACCACCGCGAGCCTGCTGAGGCCCAAGCCTCCAAAGGCGGGCCGCCGTATTCTTTTGGAGCGCATCACTCCGCTATGGCGCAGGTTTAGCTTCAACACCAAAATGATGACGCGCAACCTCATGCGCAGTCGTATGCGCACCATTATGTCGCTTGTTGGCGTGCTGTGCTGCAACGCTCTCATCATCGCTTCCTTTGGCCTGCAGGATTCCATCAACGCGCTGGCGCATAACCACTAGACCCAAACCCTATGCTACGATGTGCGTGCCAACCTTACCGGCGTGGTGGACAGCGCGGATAGCTATCGCAGGCGTTTGGACGCAGAAAAGGTAGAGTGCATTATGGAGCGCTCCATAAGCGTTCGCTCGGCGTCCGACAGCCGCACCACGCTGCTTACGGTTGTGGAGCCAAACCAGCAAATGTTGCATGTGGGCCCCAATGAAACCCTGGTGGAAATTCTCCCCGGCGGCGTAGCCATTACGCAAAAGCTGGCCTCAACCCTGCATGTGCGCACGGGCGATGAGTTGGAGCTTTTCTTCCCAGGCGACGATCAGCCTGCCCGCATGCGGATTCAGCAAATCGTGTATAACAGCGTAACACAGGGGCTGTATATGGAAAGCAACACCTGGGAAACGCTACGCAAAGGCTCATTTATGCCTACCGCCATACAGCTCAGGGCTCCCACGGACGCCTGCCTGCGCGAGCTGGAAAGCATGGACGAGGTGGACAGCCTGAAGCGCCCCACCGATCAAAGCGTTGAATTGCAGCAGATGCTTGATATGGTAAGCTCCATCTTTATTCTAATTAGCCTGATTGCGCTGGCGCTCGCCTTTGTAATTTGCTACAATATGGGATTGATGAACTTTTCCGAACGCACGCGCGAATACGCCACACTCAAGGTGCTTGGGTACCATCAGTGGGAAATCCGAAGCCTGATCATCGGCGAGAACAATTTGATCGCCCTGCTTGGCGTTGCGCTTAGTATTCTGCCAGGTATTAACCTGACCAGCCTTGTGCTGCGCGTTTGTGAAACCGAAACGCTGGCCTATCCCAGCCATGTGGCGCCGCTATCGGTACTGTTTGCCTGCCTGATTACCTATGCGTTCAGCATGCTCATTCAGCTGCTGCTGATCCGCAAGGTGCGTGGCATAGACATGGTAGAGGCGCTCAAATCAGTAGAGTAGTAAGCTTTGCAAACGTGGCGTAATTCTGCTACAATAAGCTTTGTGAGAGGGGGATGTATTATGCCGCAGGCCTTTACGCCGCAGCAGATGGCTATCATCAAGCAGCAGCTGTTTAACAGCGCCTGCCGCTATGCCATCACGCAAGGGATTAAAAAAACATCGCTGGAACAGCTCACTGCGGACGCGGGAATTTCCAAATCAACCTTCTATAAGTTTTACGATTGCAAGGAGCAGCTTTTTCTGGAGGTCGGCATGCATTTTGAGCGGCAGGTCATTGATGAAACCCAGCGCGCCCTTCATGAATCTGCCGGGCAAAGCAGCAAGTGCCGCACGGCTCTGGCTGTAAACGCCGCGTTTGATTGCCTTGCCTCCCTTGGCGCCATGCGTTTCTTAAAGGAGGATATCTCCTCACTGCGAGATCATTTTTCCCCATCCGATGCGCTTGAGCACTACAAAAGCATGTCGGACAGCATTTTTCATGTTCTTAAAGAGGAAGGCGTGCAATTTGCCTTTCCCGATCAGATTGTGTCCTCGGTCATCCATATTCTGTATCTATCTATACAGCACGCCGGGGAGTTTGATAATTTTGCAGCCGCTTTGCGCGAGCTGGTATTAAGCGCGTGTGACCGGCTCGTAGCATGATACGGGCACAGAAACAAGCGCCGCTTTTCAACAGGAAGAAGCGGCGCTTTTTCATATGTGTGATTTCTTTGGAAAAGCGCTTGACAGAATAGTTATATTGTATATAATGTATATGTACAATTTGAAATGGAGGCCATGGCCATGGAGATTATCATTTCAAATGCCGGCAACCAACCAATCTACGATCAGATCACTTCGCAAATCAAGGCGCAAATCATTTCCGGCAAGCTCAAAGAGGGCGACGCGCTGCCTTCCATGCGCCTACTGGCAAAGGAACTGCGCATTAGCGTAATTACCACCAAGCGCGCTTACGAGGAGCTGGAGCGCGAAGGCTTCATTGTAAGCTACACCGGCAAGGGAAGCTTCGTAGCAGGTGCAAACACCGAGCTTATCCGTGAAGAACATCTGCGTCAAATCGAATCCCATTTGCGAAGCGCGGTCGAGCTGGCCCAAACCTGCTGCCTCTCCCTTTCGGATTTAAGCGGCATTCTTTCCATGCTCTACAAGGAGGAAGACGTATGAGCAACGCTCTGGAAGTCAAAGGGCTTACCAAGCATTTTT
>JALEIQ010000123.1 GCA_022769795.1 Clostridiales bacterium | reverse complement strand
CCCAATACAGGCTGTTCCACACCAAGCGCAGCTCCTCGAGCGCCGCCTTTTCCATCGCTTCATCCGCCCCCTTTCATACGCACGCATCCATTATACCCTTTTCCATGCGATAAGCAAAGGCAAAAAGCCGCGTTGTTATTTGCTGGAAAGCGTGTTATAATAATCTATATGGTATGTCCAAAGGAGGGGCGATTATTTATGAAGCGCAGAATTGGTATTCTCACCAGCGGCGGCGACTGTCCGGGATTGAACGCGGCCATTCGAGGCGTGGCCCGTGCCGCCTATGAAATGTTTGACGCTGAAATTATCGGCATCCGTAACGGCTACGGCGGATTGATTGACGGCGAATATCAGGAAATGTCCAAAAAGCAATTCTCCGGCATTCTTACGCTGGGCGGAACCATCCTTGGCACCAGCCGCAGGCCCTTTCGCAACATGCGTATCGTAGAGGCCGACGGCGTGGACAAGGTTGCCGCCATGAAAAAGACCTATAAGGACCTGAAGCTGGATTGCCTGGTAACGCTTGGCGGAAACGGCACGCACAAAACCGCCAACCTGCTCAGCGAGGAGGGGCTGAACGTTATCGGCCTTCCCAAAACCATCGATAACGATATCTACGGCACGGATTTCACCTTCGGCTTCCATACCGCCGTGGATATCGCCACCGAAGTGATCGACCGCATCCACACCACAGCCACCAGCCACGGCCGCTGCATGGTCATTGAGATTATGGGCAACAAGGCCGGTTGGCTTACGCTCTATTCCGGCGTTGCGGGCGGCGCGGACGTGATTTTGCTTCCGGAAATCCCCTACGATATCAAAAAGGTAGCGCAGACGGTAGAAGCGCGCGCTAACAGCAAAAAAGCGTTCAGCATCATCGCCGTGGCCGAAGGCGCTTTGAGCGTCGAGGAGGCCAAAATGAAAAAAAAGGAGCGCGAAGCCTACCGCGCTACCCTGCCCTACGATTGCATCAGCAAGCGCATTGCGGCGCAGCTAAGCGAAATGGTTGGCGTGGAGGCCCGCCATGTGGTGCCCGGTCACATTCAGCGCGGCGGAAGTCCCAGCGCCTATGACCGTGTGCTTTCCACCCAGTTTGGCGTTCATGCCGCCGAGCTGATTCGCGATGAAACCTACGGCGTAACCGTCGCCCTGGATGGCAACGAGATCGTCCATAACAAGCTCAAGGATATCGCGGGCGTGCCAAAGCCCGTGCCCAAGGATGACCATGTGCTTGTGACCGCCCGCAATATGGGTATCAACCTCGGCGATTAACCGCACCAAAAACCGGCCTCTGGCGCTTGCCGCCAGGAGGCCGGTTTATTTTTAACCGCGTTTTCCGAGTATGAACGCATTTCCTTTCTGCCGTCTATTCCTTTACGGCTCCGCTGGCCATACCCTTGACCAAGAACTTGGATACGCAGGCGGTGAAAATAACCATTGGTACAATCATTAACACCGCGTAGGCGCCCAGTTGTCCCCACAGCACGCCATCGTCCGTCTTTACCTGCGCCGAAAGAACCGGCATGGTGGCCGCCTTCGTCATGGTCAGCGCCATGGGAATGGTCAAGTTATTCCACGACAGCGAAAACGAAAAGATGCTCGTTGCGGCGATGCCGGGCGCTGTCAGCGGCAGAATCACCCGATAGAACGCCTGGAAGCGGGTGCAGCCGTCAATGGCGGCGGCTTCCTCCAGGTTTTCGGGAATGCCTTTGAAAAAGCCCTGCAGCAGCCATGTGGACAGCGGAATATCCAGCGCGATAAACGGCAGGATAAGGCCGGTAAGCGTGTCATACAAGCCCAATTTGGACCAGAGCATGTACAGCGGCACCACAATGGCGATGGGCGGAATCATGCGCATGCCCAGGATCAGATAGTTCACGCCCATTTTGTGCTTCATACGCAGCCTTGCCAGCGCGTAGGCCGCCAGGCAGGCCAGTATCAGCGAGCCAGAAACGCTGATCAGCGTTACAAGAACGGAGTTTTTCAGCACCGTGACAAACGGCAGATAGTTCACGGTTTCTCTGAAAATCTGCGCATAGTTTTCCAGCGTCGGCTGAAAGAACAGCGTATTCTTCAGCACGTCATCCGTTCCGCGAAACGAAAGCTGCGTAATATACAGTATCGGCAGCAGCACCACAGCGCAAAGCAGAACCGAAACGCCGGCATGATACAGCGATGCAAGTCTTTTTCTCACGTAGCTCCTCTCCTATCAGATAATCACATTGCGGCTTACGAGCAGCTTCTGCAATTCCGCCACGGGCAATTCCTGAACGGTTATGCCCTTGAGCGCCGCCATGGCCGCGGCCGCTCCCGCGGCTTCTCCCGTCACCATGCACACCGGCTCGCCGCGCACCGATCCCAGCGCGTCGCGATCCACGGAGATGCACCGTCCGCCAACCACCAGGTTGCTCACCTTCGGGGAAATAAGCGCCCGGTATGGAATGTCCGCACCGATGGGGTTGGGCGCTTCTGTCCACTTGCGGCCACCCGAGATTTCGTTCTGCTTGCCGCCTCCCGTGGAATGCACGTTCATGGCCCGGCCTGTGCGGCCAATGCTGTCCTCAAAGTGCGCGTTGGTCATAATATCGTCATGGCAGAAGGTATACACACCGTCCA
>JALEIQ010000111.1 GCA_022769795.1 Clostridiales bacterium | reverse complement strand
TTTACAGGCTACGAGGCCCAGCCCTGGAGCGACGCGCCGCAGGATGCGCCGGCGGGCAACGTGTATCACCCGCGCGAGGCAACCTGGGCTGATACGGCGCGGCGCGGAATCCTTACCGCGGAAGATTTGGGCTATCAGGTGCGCGAGGAGCCCACGCAGCGGCATAGAAGGCGATGGTGGCGCGTGCCGCTGATTGTGCTGGCGGCGCTTGCGCTGGTGTTGGGCGCGGGCTGGCTTTTGCGCGGGCAGATTGCGCAGTGGCTGGGAATGGAAACCGCCGCTCCGTCGCCAACTGCCGGGGCGTTTGAAGCCATTACCACGCCGCAGCCGGTGAAGGGATACGACGCGGCCCCCTCCGTGGAAATTGCGCAGGGAACGCAGGCCGCGATTGCCAAAATCAGCGGTACGGTCAATATGGAAACCTATGCCGCAACCGACACGCAGGTGATTACCCGTACTGCCCGCGCGGATGGAAGCTATGATTTTTATGTGTTTACCGCGGCGGAGGGACGGTTGCTGTGCTATTTTGAGGGCTTGGGCCCGCAGGGCGTGCTTCCCCAGGAGGGAGGCGGCCTCTATGTGGAGCAGCGGCCCTATCTGGTTGGAGCGGGAGGCTCTGCACTGATTCGCACGGCGGATTTGGAAAGCCTGTTGGGCAGCGAGGTGCGCCTTCATCCCCTGTACCATGGCTGGAGCATTGTAGAAAATCTGGCCACGGGCGCAGTAAATTACCTAAGCGGCAGCGGGCAGACGTTGAGCACGCTGTGGTTCTGCCGCGCCTTCCCCTTTACGGGCGAATATTCGTTGGCTTATGTGGATACCGGCAGCACGGCGGATCCGGAGCAGCGTTATTTGCTCTACGTGCTGGATGCGGACGGCGCTATGAGCCGTTGGCTCACGGCCATGGATACGCGGGATGTGGTTGCGTCCGCATGCGGCATGGCCTATATGAACGACGGAAGCCTGTACCGCCTACCGGATACCTCCGAGCCGGTTGCGCAGACCGCTCAGGTGGATGTATACCTGGATTGCGACGCAATGGTTGTGCGCGACCCGCAGAGTGGGAAATATGGGCTGTTTGTGCATGGCGAGCAGCATTATGACTTTGCTTACGACAGCATCCGTCCCGTGGAGAGCGATATGCAGTGGGAGGAAAAAACGCTTGAGGGAGAGGGCGGCAGCTTTACCGTGCATGCGGTGGCGGGCGCCGTCTATCCGCAGCCGCTTTCCCATTCCTTTGTACTGGAGCGCGATGGGCAGAGCGAATATGTGGCGCTGTCTACGCAATCGGTGTATCCCATCCGGCTGGATGGCGAGTTTTAGGAGGCAGGATGGCTATGAAACGTATTGGCGCGCTGCTTGCGGCGCTGGTAATGCTGGCCGTGGGCACGGTGCTTGCGCAGGAAGAAGCAACCGTAACCCAGGATGTGAGCGCGGACGGCGTGAGGGTTGAGCGCAATCATTTGGAAAAAACCGACGGACGGCAGCACATCGTCGTGGATTATCCTACTTTTGTATGTGATGACGCGCATTTGCAGCAATATTTGACAGACGCCATTACCGCCCCGATTCAGGCGCTGTGGCAGACGGGGCCGCTGGCGCAGGAGGCTGCCTATGAGGGCGGCGCGCTGGACGAAATTCGCGGCGGATACAATGTATCGTTGGAGATGGAGGGCCTGCTTTCGGTTGAGGCGTCCGTGCGCAGCCAGGCCGCGGGCGTGCAGGCTGAGGAAACCGCCTTCTTCTATCTGCTCGTGGATTTGCAACCGGCAAGCCGTGTCGCCCTGGCGGATTTGTTTGCCGAGGATGAGGACAGTGTCGCGCAGGCGATCCGCGAGGCCGTATTTGAGGCGGCGGACGATCAGGAGCTGCTTTTGGAAGATATCACGGACGCAGCGGAGATAGCGGAGCCTGATTCGTATTATGTGGCCGAGGCGGCCTTGCGGGTGTTCTATGGCGAGGGCCGTTTGAGCAAACAGGCCGTTGTGCTGGATCTTCCCTGGGAAGATTTGACGGTTACCTATGCGTTTGTGCCGGGACAAAGCGCGTCCGCCGCGCAAACGCCCGAGCCGACGGCTACGTCCCAGCCCGTGGAGCGGCC
>JALEIQ010000073.1 GCA_022769795.1 Clostridiales bacterium | reverse complement strand
TGGGGTGTAGGGGACTAGTCCCCTGCTGGGGTCCAGGGGCAGCGCCCCTGGCTCATCCCCGCCGCCCACAGCAAAAGGGGAGCGCTTAGGTAGAGGGGCATGGCGTAGCGGAAATAGCCGTTTACGGCGGATAGCAGGCAGCCCGCAAGCGTAAATAGCGCGGGAACAACGCATAGCAGGTTGCGGCGCGAGGAGCTTCTGAAAAGCAAAACAGCCGCAAAGAGCGCAATCCAGCCGTACAGACCCGGCGAGATAAGAACGCGGTACAGCGGGTTTTGCGCAAGGCGGTCGCAAAACGCCTTCAGCGCTGCGCTGCGCGGATTGACGGAATAATCGTACAGGCCCTTTACGCTGGCCGTGCGCGAGCTTTGGTCGCCAATGAGCAGGGTGGGCTTGATTTGGCTGAGGTAGCCGGGAGAAAGATAGCCGTAGGTGTTGTGAAAGGTGGCGCTCAGGCAGGTCATGGGATTGGAGGCCACGATACCGGGCCATGCCCGCCAGAAGGCGCGCTTCTGCTCGCCGGTCGCATCGGCGCGCCACAGGTTTTTGACGGGGTCGCTCAGCTCGCCGTTATAGGCGTCCTTGAGCTGGTCAACCGGCAGCACGCGATTTACGGCGGCGGCCTGTTGGGGCGTGAGCGCGTTGCCGGCGGCTACGCGCGCCACCTGCTGCAAGGGCAGGGAATAGTTCTCGGTTTCAGGCATGGGCGCGATGGAAAGACCGGGCAGCACCAGCAGATGCAGCGCCGCATACACGGCCGTCACGCACGCCAGCCCGCAGGCGGGCGCGCGCCACTGCCGCCCGCGCGCAAGCGTCCATAGAAGCGTTAGGCCAAGCGTAATAAGCGCCAGATACACGCCGGGGTTTCGCAGGAGCGTACATAGCACCGCTGCCAGGCACAGGCGCGCAGTGGGGCCGCCACCAAAGGGGCGGCCGGCGGGCGTATCCGCAAGGCGCTTTATTATGAGAGAAAGAAACAGCACAGCCATGGCAAAGTTGGTATCCTTCCCCACGCAGAAGGCGAATACCGGGAAGATGGGGCATAGGGCATAAAACGCCAGGCTCAGCCAGCATAGCCACCTCGGGGCCGCGCCACGCCACATGTGGGAGAGCAGGACGCCAAGCAGCCAGGCCATCAGCACGGCCTGGGCGATACAATAGAGCGCCACGCCCGCATCCGCGCTGCCCAGCCATAGACCGGCCTGCCGGAAGGCGGCCACCAGCCACGTCTGAAACACGGGGTTCCCGTTGGAAAGAGGAACCACGCCCAAAATCTCCTTGAGCTGGGTGATGCTGTCGTTGCTCACGGTGCCGGGGTAGAGGCAGGCGTACCAGGGCAGCCAGCACATGAGCAGGCAGCCGCCCAGCCATACGCAGGGCGGGCCGGGCAGGCGGCGCGCGGCGGGCTTTGCCCCGCGCGCAAGGGCGCGGCTTAGCACACGCATGCCCGCAAAATAGAGGGGTGCGCGTCCGGCCAACCCCAGCAGGGCGCGCAGCTTGCGCCCGGTGAACAGCTCGGCGGTTCCCACGGCGGAAAAGCTTTGTCCCAGCACCATCACAAGCGCGAACAGGCCCGCGAGCACCCATAGCCGCATGGGGGCCAAGGGGCGCTCCATGAGCAGCCACGCGTCATAAAGCAGCCACATAACCGCAGCGCCCAGCGCCAGCAAAGCCCCGGCGGCAAGGCCGGACGGCTCCCCGCCGGGGGCAAGGGGCAGGGCCAGCGCCGCCAGGGAAAGTACGCACAGCGCCGCGCTGATAAGGCGGCGGATAAGAACGCGGGATTGCATGCAGCGCTGCCTCCTTTTGAAACGATAGGATAGCTGGTATGATAGCCGGTTTTGGGGCGTATGTCAAACGGCGCGGAGGCTTACCGCTTGAGGTATTGCAGCAGGCGCAGGCTGAAAAGCACGCGCGTGAGCACGCCTGGCGCGTTCAGGTCTATACCGAACTGCTCCCGAATGCGCTGAAAACGGTACGCAACGGTGTTTACATGCAGGTAGAGCGCCCCGGCGGCGCGCTTTTGGTTCGCGCCCTGCTCAATGTAGGCGCGCAGGGTGTCAATATAGCCCGTGCCGTTGCTTTCGTCCCAGGCCTCCATGCGGCGGACAGGCTCCCATACCATGGAGCGCAGCTGCTTGTCATCCAGGCCGGTTTCCGCGTAGAACGCAAAGTCGATATAATCCTGAAGAAAAACGATATCGCCCGCAACGGCACGCTTAAAGGGGCGCAGGGCAAAGGCCCGCTGGTGCCATAGCGGCGTTTGCATGAGATCCTCATAGAGGGGGCTGAGGCAGCAGGAGCAGCCAAGCTGCTCTAGCTGCTGGCGCAATACGTCTGTAAGCCGCTTATTGAAGGGGCGGCTTTCAAAGAGGATCGCCGCGCTGTGCTGCGAACGCTCGCACCATTGGGAAAACAGCCAGGCGGTGAGGCGCGCGCAAAGAGCGGCGAGCTTTTGCGGCTCCCCGCCGTTTACCAGGCTCACCGTCATAAGCTGGTACCGCCCTTTCCGCGGGAATACCTGATCCGTCGCCAGGGCCGCGACCTGCGGATAGGTGGCGCGAGGGTCGGAAAGAAGCAGCTTCATAGCCTTGCCGTCGCCCAGGAACTCGTTTGCGCCGCCCGACTGAAAAAACGCCACGGCCAGGAAATGGGCGCACAGCGCGATAAGCTGGGGATCCAGCGCGTCCAGGGGCACATCCATCTCGGGAATGGAAATATGGCCAGCGCGGCGGCTGCCTACCAGCGCCATGCACAAAATGCGCCTTCGCCGCACGGGAGGCGTAACCGGGAACAGATAGGGCTGGGAACCGTGGGTGAACGCGTATTCACTGGATAAAAACGTGCGGTAGGCAGGGGAAAGGGAACCGTCCGGCACAACAAGCGCCTTCCACTCCATAAAATCCTCGTAGGGATAAGCGGAGGAAAGAATGCCGCCGTCCGGCTGCCCGTGTATGGTAAAGCGCAGCGGCGTGCCTAGCGCCTGCGCGCAAAGCTCCACAACCTCACGAACGGTGCTTCCGCAAAAAATGGCTTCGCTGAGCTGGATATAGGCTTCATTTAACGTCATTGTGCGCATAGGCCCCTTTCCTTTGTGAGAAAATACAAATATACCGTATCTATTTTACATGAAAACAACATTGTTTTCCATACCCTTGGAGGTATAATGCTAAACGGATGCGGCAAAGGAGGGCTTTGCACCTGAATTGTCGCGAAATTAACGACAACTTGAAAGGGGAAAGAAACAATGAAGAAATGGCTGAGCGTGCTGCTGGCTGCCGCCATGCTGCTTACCATGGCCATTCCGGCCCTGGCCGAGGAAACGCCCTTTGAGGCGACCATCGATTGGGACGCGGAGTACGATGTAGTGGTCGCCGGTTTCGGCGGCGCCGGCGCGGTTTCCGCCAGTACGGCGGCGGATGCGGGCGCGAAGGTGCTTTTGCTGGAAAAGGCCCCCGAGGGCGAGGCTGGCGGCAATACCCGCTATGCGGCGCAGATTTTGCTGACCCCCACCGATCGCGAAGGCGCCATCACCTACTTCAAGGCCATGCGCGGCGGCTTTGACAACCAGAGCGACGAAGTGATCGAGCTGATTGTGGACGGCGCGATGGCAATCCCTGAATGGCTGGTTTCCATGGGCGCGGACGGCGAGAACTTCCTGAACTACCCGCTGATCGAGTACCCCGACCTGCCCGGCGCGGAAGCCATCAACACCACCGAGATCGACAAGGA
>JALEIQ010000057.1 GCA_022769795.1 Clostridiales bacterium | reverse complement strand
AACGGCATTCGCGGGCAATACAGCTTTGAGGAGCGTATGGCCTGCGGCTTTGGCGTGTGCATGGGGTGCTCCTGCCAAACCAAATACGGCGCCAAGCGCATCTGCAAGGACGGGCCGGTGCTGCGGGGGGAGGAAATCCTATGGTGAACACACAGGTTACGCTTTCGGGCTGGAGGCTGGATAACCCCGTCATCCCCGCCAGCGGTACGTTTGGCTATGGCGAGGAATTCAGCAAGCTGTACGATATTAACGTATTGGGCACCTTTTCCTTTAAGGGAACCACACTTGAGCCGCGCTTCGGCAATCCCACGCCGCGCATCGCGGAGTGCACCGGCGGCATGATTAACGCCGTGGGGCTGCAAAACCCGGGTGTCGAGCGGGTTATCAGCCATGAGCTGCCAAAGCTGAAAACCTTCTTTCACAAAAAGGTGATCGCCAACATCAGCGGGTTTTCCGTAGAGGAGTATGTGGAGTGCTGCCGCAGGATAGACGCACAGGAGCAGGTGGGGCTGATTGAGGTAAACGTAAGCTGCCCCAACGTACACGGCGGCGGCATGGCCTTTGGCGTGTGCCCGGAGAACGCGGCGGCGGTGACGCGCGCGGTGAAACGGGTAACCACCAAGCCGGTCTATATCAAGCTGAGCCCGAATGTAACGGACATTGTGGCCATCGCCAGGGCGTGCGAGGACGCGGGCGCGGATGGCCTGAGCCTGATTAACACGCTGCTGGGCATGCGCATTGACCTGAAAACGAAAAAGCCTGTGATTGCCAATGTGATGGGCGGTTTTTCGGGCCCGGCCATCTTCCCGGTGGCGCTGCGCATGGTGTACCAGGTGGCGTGCGCGGTGCGCATACCGGTAATCGGCATGGGCGGGGTGGCGACCGCGGAGGACGTGATTGAAATGATGCTCGCGGGCGCGACGGCGGTGCAGATTGGCGCGCAGAACCTGGTGGATCCCTATGTGTGCCCCAACATCATCAAAGCGCTGCCGGAGGTAATGGCGCGCTATCGCATAGACAGCTTGGAAGAAATCATTGGAGGTGCGTGGAAGTGAAGCGGGGCGATGTGATTATCGCGCTGGATTTTCCCAGCGCGGAGGCGGTGTACGCCTTTCTGGACAAATTTGAGGACGAGAAGCCCTATGTAAAGGTGGGCATGGAGCTGTTCTACGCCGAGGGGCCGCGGATTGTGCGCGAGATCAAGGCGCGGGGGCACAAGATTTTCCTGGATTTGAAGCTGCATGATATCCCCAACACGGTAAAGAAGGCCATGGCCTCGCTTTCGCGCCTGGATGTGGATATGACCAACCTGCACGCCGCCGGCACCATCGACATGATGAAGGCCGCCGTGGAGGGCCTCACCCGGCCGGACGGCACGCGGCCCATGCTGCTGGCCGTGACGCAGCTTACCTCCACCAGCGAGGACCGCATGCAAAAGGAGCTGCTGATTCAGGCTTCCATGCCCGATACGGTGAAGAAATATGCCCAGAACGCCAGGGAGGCGGGGCTGGACGGCGTGGTATGCTCGCCCCTGGAGGCGGCGCTGGTGAAGGAGGCCTGCGGCGCGGACTTCTGCACGGTAACGCCGGGCATCCGCTTCGCGGATTCCGCCGCGGACGACCAGGCGCGCGTGATGACGCCCGAACGCGCCCGCATGGGCGGGAGCGACTACATCGTGGTGGGCAGGCCCATAACCCAGGCGACAGATCCTGTGGCGGCGTACCGGCGGTGCGTGCGGGAGTTCCTGGGGGAGTGAGCAAGTTGAAGGAGGCATTTGGGATGGAACGGAAGATTGCAAAGGCGCTTTTATCCATTGGCGCGGTGTTTCTCAGGCCTGAGGAGCCCTTTACCTGGGCCAGCGGCATCAAAAGCCCGATTTACTGCGACAACCGCCTGACCCTGACCGCGCCTGAGGTGCGCGATCAGGTGGAAAACGGGCTGAGGGAAGTGATCGAGCGAGAGTATCCGGAGGCGGAGGTGCTGATGGGCACGTCCACCGCGGGCATTGCGCACGCGGCCATCGTGGCGCACATGATGCGCATGCCCATGGGCTATGTGCGCGGCGGCAACAAGGATCACGGCCGCCAGAACCGCATTGAGGGCAAGCTGGAGCCGGGCCAGAAGGTTGTGGTGGTGGAGGACCTGATCTCCACTGGCGGCAGCGTGATTGAGGTTGTGGACGCGCTGCGCGAGGCGGGCGCGGAGGTGCTGGGTGTTGCGAGCATCTTCACCTACGGCATGCGCAAGGGAATCGAGCGGCTGGCGGCGGCCGGTGTGAAGAACGTAAGTCTGTCCAACTTTGACGTTCTGGCCGAGGTGGCGGCGGAAACCGGCTATATCAGGCCCGAACAGGTGGAAAAGCTGATTCGTTTCCGCAACAATCCCAGCGACGAGAGCTGGATGAAGTAAGGAGGATGGGCCATGCCGCGCCATTTGCTGGATATACGTGACCTGAGCACCCAGGAGCTGGACGCGCTGATGGATCGCGCGGACGACATCATCCAAAATCCCGCGAGATATGCGGAGTGCATGCGGGGCAAGAAGCTGGCGACGCTGTTTTACGAGCCAAGCACCCGCACGCGCCTGAGCTTTGAGGCGGCCATGCTGGAGCTGGGCGGCAGCGTGCTGGGCTTTTCCTCGGCGGACAGCTCCTCGGCGGCGAAGGGAGAGAGCGTGGCGGACACGGTGCGCACCGTGGGCTGCTATGCGGACATCATCGCTATGCGCCATCCCAGGGAGGGCGCGCCAACGGCGGCGGCGCAGGTAAGCCCCGTGCCCATCATCAACGCGGGCGACGGCGGGCATAACCATCCTACGCAGACGCTGGCGGATTTGCTGACCATCCGCCGGGAAAAGGGGAGGCTGAACCAACTGGTGGTGGGCTGCTGCGGGGATTTGCAGTTTGGCCGCACCGTGCACAGCCTGATTCATGCCATGATGCGCTATAAGAGCATCCGCTTTGTGCTGATTTCGCCCAAGGAGCTGCGCGTGCCGGATTACGTGCGCGAAAGCATGCGCGCAAACGGCGTTTCCTTTGTGGAGGTGGAACGGCTGGAGGACGTTATCGGCACGCTGGACATTCTGTACATGACGCGCGTGCAGCGCGAGCGCTTCTTTAACGAAGCGGACTACGTACGCCTGAAGGACAGCTATATCCTGGATCCGGAAAAAATGCAGCTTGCGCGCAAGGATTTATGCGTGATGCATCCCCTGCCGCGGGTGAACGAGATCAGCCGCGCGGTGGACAGCGACCCCAGGGCGTGCTATTTCCGCCAGGTGAAATACGGAAAGTATATGCGTGAGGCGCTGCTGATGAAGCTTTTGGAGGTGGAGGCATGAATATTGACAGCATCCAAAACGGCTATGTGATCGATCATATCCGGGCGGGGCGCAGCATGGAAATCTACCACTATTTGAAGCTGGACGCGCTGGACTGCTCGGTGGCGATCATCAAAAATGCAAAATCACAGCATATGGGCAAGAAGGATATCATCAAGATTGACCAGGAGATCCCGCTGGATTTGGAGCTGCTGGGCTACATTGACCCGGGGATTACGCTGAACATCATCCGGGAAGGCAAGCTGGTGGAGAAGAAGAAGCCGCAGATGCCCGACCGCGTGGTAAATGTGATGCGCTGCAAAAACCCGCGCTGCATTACCCAGGCGGAGCGGGAGCTTGACCAGGTTTTTGTGCTGGCGGATCGGGAAAAGCAGGTGTACCGCTGCTTTTACTGTGAGGCGAAATACGAAAAGGAATAATTTTTGAGGAGCTTCTTGGTGTGAGAGCGAGAGGCTCCTTTTTTGTACCTTCATGAGGACAAAAAGAAACGAATGATTTTGGAAAGTGTTTGATAGAAAGTTCGGATATAAATAGGCGTTAGAAAAGGAAGAAAACGGTACTGTTCGGGTTTGAAAAAAAGGTTAAAAAAATTGAAAAAAAGTGTTGACTTCGAGTAGGAAGCGTGCTATTATGTACAAGCTCGCTTGAGAGCAACGAACCTTGAAAACGATACAGAGTAAGGAAAGAAACGCAAGAACGACAGTCAATAACTTGAGTATTGCGGACTGGTGGAAATCAGTCGAGCAGATACAGAATCAAACATAAGAGTTTGATCCTGGCTCAGGACGAACGCTGGCGGCGTGCCTAACACATGCAAGTCGAGCGGGGATCATGTTGTGAAGTTTTCGGACGGAACGATATGATTCTAGCGGCGGACGGGTGAGTAACGCGTGAGCAACCTGCCCTCCACAGGGGGATAACGCACCGAAAGGTGTGCTAATACCGCATAAGACCACGGTGGGGACATCCC
>JALEIQ010000329.1 GCA_022769795.1 Clostridiales bacterium | reverse complement strand
ACGCGGATAAACTCGCCGCCGATAATCTTGCGCTTCTGTTCGGGCTCGCATACTCCCTCCAGCTTGCTCAGAAAACGATCCGTCGCATCCACATAGACGAGGTTAGCGTCCATCTGGCCACGAAATACCTCAAGCACCTGCTCGCTTTCACCCTTGCGCATCAAACCGTGGTTTACATGGACGCACACAAGCTGCTTGCCGATGGCTTTAATCAGCAGCGCCGCTACGACGGAGCTGTCCACGCCGCCGCTGAGCGCCAGCAGAACCTTCCTGTCGCCTACCTGAGCGCGCACAGCGGCGACTTGCTCGTCAATAAAAGCCTTGGCTAACGCAGGGGTGTTGATGCGCTCCATGCTCTCTGGTCTTTTGTTGTTCTCCACGGGATAGCCTCCTTCAAGTAGTCATTGGCCTTGCTGACTTTGATAGCGTTGGCTGCCGTCCGCTTCGATTACCGCATCGCCTTCGGTTCAATCCGCCCGTTTGAGAGATTGGCTCCTGTTGCGCCTTTTGGCTTTAGTTTCCAAAAGGCATGGCGATATCGGATTTTTGCTATCAAAGATCATCTGGTAAATGCGGATGGGATAACCATATATTCTGGGATTTATAGGATTTGAACGTTTGTAGTATAGCATGCGTCACATGAAATGGCAAGGCAGGATGGTATAAAGCTGTGGGAAGCGGATGGCGCGGCTGAAACATGGAAGAAGGATGAAAATGAAAAAAGCCCGAATCTCTTGATTCAGGCTTTTGGTAGCGGCGACTGGATTCGAACCAGTGACACTCCGGGTATGAACCGAATGCTCTAGCCAGCTGAGCTACGCCGCCAAATGGTTGCGGGGGAGGGACTTGAACCCACGACCTTCGGGTTATGAGCCCGACGAGCTACCAAACTGCTCCACCCCGCGGCGCTAGTCGCTTACGCGACAATACGTATCTTACTATATGTTTTTTGTTTTGTCAATCCTTTTTTTGAAAATGATTTCAAAAATGATTTCGATCGCCTATAGCAAAGATATTGCAAAAAATATTGCGTTTCGTCAGGCTTTCTTGAAAAACAGTCCACTATATGAACTATATGGATCAGGGCGACAGCATCTAAGAAAGAATGGTATACCAAAGGCATGAAAATAGAAGAACTAAAGGAATCTCTGAAACAAAGGAAAGACCCGAGGAGAACAACAAAGGGCAATATTCTCCACAAGTTGGAGGATATCATCATCATCGGACTGTGCAGCCTGATCTGCAACGGAAGTGACTTCGTGGATATGGAGGAATTCGGCGAAGCACGGCAGGAGCGGCTGAAACAGTTTCTGGAACTGCCCAACGGAATCCTGGATAGCGATACCTTCCGGAGAGTAGCGGTTCCAGAGCTTTTGGAGCTTGTGGACGTAAAGGGCAGCATCGTGACAGCAGACGCAATGAGCTGGGAAATCGTGCAAAAGATTCAGGAGAAGAAAACGGATTATGTTATTGCGCTTAAAGGCAATCAACCGACGCTGTTAGAGGATGCCACGCTGTATTTTGAAACGTTTGGCTCGACACTTTCCATGAACCGTACCCTGGAGAAAGATCATGGCCGAATAGAAATGCGAGAGTATCGTTTGGCAACGGACTTATCCCGGCTGCCTGAGCGGAAGGGGGTAGGCAGGACTAAAGTCTATTGGCATGGTGAAAACCAAGCAATCCTCTCAAGCGCAGGAAACGACGGAGGTTCGATACTATCTGACATCCTTGACGGATATAGAGAAGTTTGCGTATGCGGCTCGCAAGCATTGGTCGATTGAAAATCAGCTCCATTGGTGTCTGGATGTGATCTTTGATGAGGATACTTCTCGGGCAAGAAAGGATCTTTCGCCGCTGAA
>JALEIQ010000040.1 GCA_022769795.1 Clostridiales bacterium | reverse complement strand
ATTCCTCGATCACGTTGGCTGTGACGGCGTCCTTGGCCTCAAGCTCTCGCACCACCTCAAGCTTGGCCTGAGCGCCTTCCTCATCCTCCTGCATGCGGGACCACTCCGCCAGGCGCTCGTACTCCTCAATTTCCTGCCTGTAGGCAAGCTCGTTCAGTTCGCTGTAGGTAATGCGGCTGTCCAGCCGGGCGCGATCGTTCCAGTCCATGGCATCCGCCATCCCGCGCGCATACGCCAACGCCTGCTCAAGCCGCGGGCTGTTCGCGTTGACCGCCAGCACGCTCATGGATACCGGCACGCACGGCTCGCTTTCATCCGTGAGCCTGAGCACGGCGGCGTTTTGGTTGTTTTGCAGGAATCCGCATACATCCAACGTCGGCCAGCCAACCTGTTTTTCATTCTTGAGCGCATCGGCAGCGGCATCCATTCTCTCCAGCAGGCCACGTAGCACATCTGTTTGGAACGTAAGGGGCTTTCCCTCAAGGCTTGCCTGCTGAATGTACATATCCAGCGTCATTTCCAGCAGCCAACTGCGCGCATGATACGCATAGGGGCTGAAGGTAATCCCGTCGCGCTGCTCCTGGGGGATGGCGACGTAGCTCTGCGCCAACGCAAACAGACCTTCCAGCGTTTGGGGCATATCCGCCTCGGTAAAGCCAAGGCGTTCCCACGCATTTACCTCGTAGAAATCCGCGCTGGAAGCCACCAGCACGTCCTGCGCCGGCCACAGGCTCATGGGCATGGCGTACATGCCGTCATTCAGGGAAAACCGCTCTCGCAGGACGGGCCATAGAGCCTCCATTCGTTCTGCCAGCATTTCGTCCTTGGAAAGATCGTAGATCATTCCCTTGGGGATCATTTCATCCAGCAGCTTTACATCGTCCCAGTACAGCCAGCACACGTCCCACTCTCCCGCCAGGGCCGTTTCCCGCAGTTCCTTGCCCGCCTGCTCCATGCCGTCATCCAGGTAGAGCACCGTCTGAGAAGGGTTTGCCTTCGCAAAGCGCAGAGCATTCGTGCTCTGTCCCGACAGTCCCAAAACCCTAAGCGCGCCCTGGGCCTTTTCGGCAGGCATGGGCGTGGCCTCCGGTACGGGCGTAGCGGTCGCCATCGCCCTGGCAATGGCAGGCACCTCAAGCGTCCATTCCTCCCGGCAGGTTGTGTCGGGCACCTCCATGTTTTCATCCGTGATTTCCCATTGGATGCCCGTAAGCGTCACAGAAATGGTGTTGGCCTCCGAAACCTTCACGCCCGGAATGCTGTACCAAAAATCATAGCTTCCGTCGCGGTTGATAATCCAATCGCCGCTTGTCCAGCCAATGCCGTCCGCCTGCCCGGCTGTCACGCCCACAGACACCTGCAAAATCTTCGCTCCCAGCTCCCGCGCGGTTTCCGCCACGGTGCGCGTTCCCTCGGGAGGCGTTTCGCCAAAAATTTCATTATACCCAAAGGCGTTTGTGGCGCTGCCATCCTCAGGAAGGATCACCGCCTTTGCCGGGTTCTGGGGGGCCACATGGCCCGCGGCATACAGGGTATTTCCGTCAAACACAACGTCCACCAGCGTAATCTGCGCGTCCGGCAGAACATATACCTGGTTCATAGGCTGCGCTGTTTCCTGCCGCAGCCTTTCGGCCTCCTTGCTGTCGAACGTGCGCTCAAACATTTCCACCACGCCCGGTAGATTGCTTATCGCAAGCGCCGTGGCCGTGAGCAGGGCTAGCACCAACGCCGCGATCACCGCCGTGCGCACGGTAAAGCGCCTGATGCGCCGCTTCTGCGCGGGCTCCATCATTCTTCTTTTGATTCGTTCCTCCGTCCGGTTCGTCAAGCGAAACGCCTCCTTCTGCGCCTGTGCGCGCACGAAAGCGTCAAATTCCCGATTTGTCATTGCGCGCACCTTCCTTCCGCTTCATACAGGGTTTTGAGCTTCGCGCGCCCGCGTTTCAGGCGCATAAGCACCGTGCTCAGCGGCACGCCCAAAATCTGCGCGATCTCCCGCGTCAAATACCCTTCATAGTAATACAGCGCCAGCACCTGGGAAAGCTTGGGGTCAAGGGTGCGCAGCTTGGCCATGAGAGAATCCTCCGCCAAAGGCTCAAACACGGGCTGGTCAAACACGGTCATATCGTCCGTTGGCTGCTCGCGCTTCTTGCGCCTTAGCTGATCCTGGCAGCAATGCGCCACAATGCTTAGCAGCCATTGTCTTAACCGCTCCTCGCTGCGCAGGCTTTCCGCGGCGTTCATAGCGCGCACAACCGCCTCGCCCACAGCGTCCTCCGCGTCCTGCGGATTTTTGAGCATGGAAACCGCAAGTCGCATCATGGGCACACGGTGTTCCCACACCCGCCGCCCCATGTTCTCTCTCGTCATTTTCACGCGCCCTTTCCCTTTTGTTGTCCGGACATAAATAGGACGGACGGGCCATGGCAATTATCACAGGTTTGAAAAAGAAAAACGCGGCCCACGCTTTGCATGAGCCGCCAGGCTTTTATCGAAATGGATTGTAAAACCGGCTTCCGTTCCAGAGGGTTGTGGCCAGGCTTACCGCCAGCAGCAGCGCGCCCAGGGCGATTGCCAGCCAATCGTTGCGTTTGAAGGGCCGCTGCACATACCAGGTGCGCTTTCGCTTATCCTTGCCAAAACCGCGCAGCTCCATGGCGTTGGATATGGTATCGATGCGCGACAGGCTGGAGATAATCAGCGGCATCAGGATATTCACGCTGTTTTTCAGCCGCGCCAGCAGCTTTTCCTTTTTGCCCAGCTCCACGCCGCGTGCCTGCTGGGCCTGGCTGATGTTATGATAGTCGCGCTGGATATCCGGAATATAGCGCAGCGCGATTGACACCGAGTAGCCCACCCGGTAGGAAATGCCGATTCTATTCAGGCTGGCCGCAAACTCGCTGGGATTGGTCGCGGATATGAACAGGATGGCAACCGGCAGCGCCACAAAATATTTTAACGAGATATTCAGCATGTAAAACAGTTGCTCCGCCGTAACGTCATACCGCCAAAACAGGTGAACCAGCACATGCCTTGTTCCATAAATCTCCGTGCCCTGATCGGGATTGAACAGAAAGATGAAAAAATTGTTCAACAGCAGGAATACCAGCATGAACACCAGCATGAAGCGCACCTCGCGCAGGCGGATGCGGCTCAGGCGGAAGGCGGAAAAGCTTACCGCCATCAAAAGCACCAGCACGCGCGTATCGTAGGTAATCATGCTGGCAAAGGTAAACAGCAGGAAGAAGGCCAGCTTTGTGGCGCCTGTCAGCTCATGCACCACGCTTTTGCGCGGAAGGTAATTAAGCACCGTATGGGCCGCCATGGCTGCGCACCTCCCGATCATACTCTATAAAGCGTTCCACAAACCGTTCCGGAGGGGCAATTCCGCAGCGGTTGGCCAGCGTGAACAGGCTGGTTTCCTTCAACGCCGCTCGCGCAATCAGTTCAGGATCGCAAAGCACCGATGCGGCGGATTGATCCGCAATCAGCCTGCCTTCGCTGAACACCAGCGCGCGCGGCGTATATTCCAGCATCAGGTGCATATCGTGCGTAATCATCAGCACGGTTACACCCTTGGCGTTTAGCTCGCGCAGAAACTCCATAATCTCCGTATACCGCTTAAAATCCTGCCCGGCGGTAGGCTCGTCCAGAATAATCAGCTCCGGGCCCATCACCAGCACGCTGGCAATGGTCACCCGCTTCTTCTGGCCAAACGACAGCGCCGAAATCGGCCAGTTGCGGAAGGGGTACAGGCCGCACACGCGCAGCGTGTCCTCCACCCGGGCCGTTACTTCCTCCTGGCTTAGGCCCATACGGCTCACGCCCAACGCTACCTCGTCAAAGATCATGGTTTTGGAGATCATCTGGTTGGGATTCTGCATCACATAGCCAATGCGGCTGGCGCGCTCGCGGATGGAATCGCCGCCAATATCGCGGCCCTCCAGCCGCAGTGTGCCGCTGTCCGGCGTTTCAAAGCCGCAAATCAGCTTGCTCAGCGTGCTCTTGCCCGCGCCGTTTCGCCCGACGATGCTTACCATCTCGCCCTTGCGAATGGCGAAGCTCACGTTTTCCAGCGTGCGGCGCTCCTTGGTATAGCCAAAGCAGAGGTTCTCAACCTCCAAAAGCGGCGGCTTATCGGGCTTGTCCGTTTCAGGCGCGCGCTGGCTGTACCATTCGCGCACCCGCTGCACGTCCTTTTCCTCCAGGGCCAGGCTATCCACATGCGACGGTCTTTTCTCCGGGGTGATAGCTACGCCCGCATACCGCAGGGCCGTTACATACAGCGGCTCCCGGATGCCGTTTTCCGCCAGCAGCTTGCCGGAAAGCAGCTCGTCTGGCCGCATATCCGCCAGGATGCGGCCCTCGTTCACCAGCACGATGCGGTCAACCCTGCGCCACAGCACATCCTCCAGGCGGTGCTCGATAATCAGCACCGTCGTATCGCTCTTTTGCTGAATCTCGTCGATCAGCTCGATAGCCTGCTTTCCGGTAGCGGGATCCAGGTTGGCCAGCGGCTCGTCAAACAGAAGGATTTTTACGTTGTCCACCATTACGCCCGCCAGGCTCACGCGCTGCTTCTGCCCGCCGCTAAGCTCGTGCGGCGCATAGTCCAGATGGTTTTCCACGCCCACCATTTCGGCCACGCGGGCGGTAATCACATGCATCTCTTTTTGCGGCGTGCAGTCGTTTTCCAGCGCGAAGGCGATGTCCTCGGCAACGGTAAGCCCAATGAACTGCCCGTCCGGATCCTGCAAAACCGTTCCCACATGGCGGGACAATTCAAAAATACCGGCATGCGGCGCATCCACGCCGTCCACCGTCAGGCTGCCCTCGCACTTGCCGGGATAGCCAAAGGGAATCAGGCCGTTGATACAGCTGGCCAGCGTGCTCTTGCCGCTTCCGGACGGCCCCACGATCAGCACCCGCTCGCCGGGATAAATATCCAAATTGATATCATGCAGCGTGGGCTTCTTCTGGGCCCGGTACTGAAAGGAAAAGTTTTTGAAGGAGATAATTGGTTCGCTCATGAAAACACTCCGTCCATCCTACTTAAAAGGGAGCAGGGCCCCGCCCCGCCCCCTTTCACCCCGTCAGGAACGCCCGCCTCCGGCGAGCTTTCCCGCGGGGAGAGCGCCGCTTGCCTACTCGCCTATCGCGCGGCAAGAGGCGCAAGGAAACCTTATTCTATGGGAGCGGAAAGTCGCCCCCTGCAAGCGCAGCCTTACTCCTTGTCCAAAGAGCCCTGCTTGGCAATGGTCTTGGTATAGGCCACCAGCAGCAGCGCGCCCACGATCACAGCGGTCAGCGAATTGGCCACAGCCGCCATCGCGCCCTGCGCGATTACCTTGCTGTACGGCTCGGCATAGATGAGCACATCCAGCGCGGGAGCGATGCCAATCCAGGCGATCACGTTCGCCACAACATTGGCAATGGCAAAGGTGATGATCTCCTTTTTGCCAAAGGTGCCCTCGCTTACATTGAGCTTCTTGGCAAACAGGCCCACAACCACGCCCACAAAGGCGCTGGCGATAACCCAGCTCCACCACGGGCTGCCGCCCCAGCTCAGGTCAATCAGCGTATGGCCGATGAAGCCGTTCAGGCCGCCGGCCACGGGGCCGTACAGGGCGGCCAGCATGCCCAGAATGGCGTATTGCAGGCTGATGTTGGTGTTGGGAATACCGCTGGGAATGGCCACAAAGCGGCCCAGTACAAAGAACAGTGCGGCGCCGATACCAATGGCGACTACGGTTTTGATGGATGAATTCTTCATGATGGTACACTCCTCTTTCGTTGTCCTTTATCCCAAGCGGGAAGGCTTTTCCCGCGCGAGAGGCTCATTCGTATACGATGCGGGGCGCCTTGCGCAGCGTAATGCGCCAGGTGATGCCGGTGCCAATGTTGTACGCCTTGGAAAAGCTGCCCTGGTTGATGGCCACGGCCACGCAGTCCAGGCTGTTGATATACAGCAGCGGCTCGCCCACGTTCACATCCGCGAAGCTTTTGGCATAGGCCATGATATTCTTGTACAGCGTGCGCGTATCGTTGGAGATGGTCACCTCCACGCGGCTGCCGTGCGCAAGCCCCAGCTTCAAAAACAGCTCGCGGCTGATATTGGTCCACAGGGAACCAAAGCGCACGTCCAGCACGTCGATGGTTCCGCTCACCACGTCGCCATGCATGCAGGCCTCAATCACGGGCAGCTCAATCACGCTGTCCGCCGCCACCTCCGGCCCCACCTGTTCAAAGGTAATCTCTCCGCTTGCCAGCCTTGCGCCCGTATAGGCATAGATATCCCTTCCATGGAAGGTATAGCTTTCGCCGGAGTTGGGCAGGCGGTTCACGCTTTCATCAATCACGCGCGCCTCCACAATGCCGCACATGCGCTTCACGTGCGTAAGGGTGCCGTTATCCGGGGTGATGACATATTGCCCCGTGGCTGTGCGCACGGCAATGGAGCGGCGCGTGGAGCCCACGCCGGGATCCACCACGCTTACAAACACGCTTCCCTCCGGCCAGTAGCTTACGGTTTGAATCAGCCGGTAGCTGGCCTCCCAGATATCGTATTGCGGAATATCGTGCGTGAGGTCAAACACGCGCAGTCCTGCGCACACGTTTACCGCCACGCCGTACCTGGCGCACACCGCGCCGTCGGCATAGCCAAAATCCGATTGAAGAATCAAGGGATGCATAACAAACCCTCCCGCAAAAGCTGCTTTCAAGCAACAGGCACAGTATACCCAGCAAGAGGGAAATTGTCAACAGAAAGATTTTTCGGCTTATTCGTCCCGTTCCGAACTTTATCGTTTGATGTCGTAATTCATGTTCATCAAATTGCGGATGCTCTGCGCGTCGTCGGTGATGTTGGCGTCGCCGTGGATGGTGTGCTTAATCACGCTGCTGGCCACCGCAAAGTTAAGCATATCCATAGCCCGGTAATTATGGATCATGGCGTAGATCAGGCCGCTGGCAAAGGCGTCGCCGCCGCCCACGCGGTCCAGAATGGTGAAGGTGAACAACTTGCTTTCAAACGTGTGCCCCTCGTACCACATAAACGCCTTCAGGCTGTTTTCGCTGCCGCTGTGGGCATAGCGCACATGGCGCGCAATGCACTTCAGGTTGGGATAGCGCTCCACGAAGGCCTGGAAAATCTCGTCCTGCTGCTCATAGCTGGGCTGCATGGAAACGCCGTCCTTATAATCGCCCTTGGCATGATCGTTTTCATCCCGCCAAAGATGGTAGGGCTCAATGCCCAGCAGCACGTCCACATCGGGCAGGCAGAGGGTGCAGAAGTCGCGTGCCTCCTCCCAGCTCCAAAGCGTGCTGCGGAAATTGCCGTCAAAGCTGATGGTCATCCCCTTGTCCCGCGCCGCCTTCAGGCAGTCCAGCACAAGCTTGCGGCAATTGGGCGCAAGCGCCGGTGTGATGCCGCTTAAATGCAGCCAGTCAAAGCCGTCCAGCAGCGCCTCCAAATCCAGCTTGCTGAAATCATACTCGGTCATGGCGCTGTGCTTGCGGTCGTAAATCACCTTGCTGGCACGGATGCCGTAGCCTGTTTCCAGATAGTAGGTGCCCAGGCGGTGCGTGGGCGTTTCCTCCGGCGTGGACAGAATCATGGGCGTACAGTGAACGTCGTTGCTGCGCAGCATCCGCACAGCGCTTTTTCCAAGGCTGTTGTTGGGCACCACGCTGAAAAACGTGCTGTCCACGCCCAGGTTGGCCAGCGCCAGGGCGATGTTGGCCTCGCTGCCGCCGTAGCTGGCCTCAAAATTGCTGGCCATACGGATTTTTTCGTAGTTGGGCGGGGCCAGACGCAGCATAATTTCACCAATCGTAATGAAGCGCTTGGGGCTTTGCGAATCCTTTAGCAACGGGTTGCTGTGTTCCATAAGGCGCCCTCCTTGTATTGCTTTTCGTCCGTTTTCCTGATATTTCTATTGTAAGCGATTTTTCAAGGCTTTTCAAGAACGCGACGCAAAAAGGTTTGAAAAAGCATAGGAGCGCGGAAATCAGCAGCGCCAGGAATTGCGCGTAGCCCCGCGCGGCTTCCCGGCGTTTTGCACTTCCCGCTCTTTACTTCCGCCGCGTTCTTCCCCGCAGCACGTCCGCATAATCGCAGACCAGCTTTAGGGTATGCGCCACCGTGCTTTCCTTGGAAACGGAGCGCCACAGACGCAGATATTCATGATACCAGGCTTCCAGCTCGCCTGCCAAAGCCGCGCCCTCGCGGTGCGCAACCTCGCGCCCCTCCGTTTCCGCGGCAATCCAGCAGGCAATTTCGTTCCACAGCTTTACGCCATGAGCATATACGCAGGCAGCATGCACAATCTCCAGCTTATCCGCGTCCATGTGCCGCGCGGCCCCGGCCAGCGCCTCCAGCGCCTTGTCAATGGCGGCGTTGGCCTCCGGCACGCGGCTCACATCCACGTTGCTGAATTGCTGCCTGCGCTTTTCGGGCGTGCTCAGTTCAATCCAGCACACGGCATGGAACCACTCGAACACCTCGTTGAGGGACAGAGCCGTAAACGCCTTCATAAAAGCGCCCTCCCGGTCGCCGTATTCCAGGAAGGAAACGGCCTCGTTGACCTCGTCAAAGGCCGCGCCGCCGGCGTTCCAGGCAAAGGCCGCCCCATACAGGATGCCCGGAACCGAGAACCACGGATGGCATATATGGCCGTAATCGCCCCAGTCGGTATTAAGCAGGCCAATGGCATGAAACTTGCGGCCATGGGCGCACTGCGCGCGGATATTGTCAAAGGAGTTCCTTACCATGGGAAACCAGCGGTTCCACGTGCATACGCCGGGGCAGGTGTACTGGGTCGCCCCCATCTCGGCCAGCATGCGCACCTCGTCCTCGCGCTGGTTGGGCAGGTAGCCCCAGTTCAGGCATACCGTGCCCTCGGGAATCATGGCGTAGGCCTCGGGCTTTCGCCACATGATGTCGCCCCAGAACATGGGCGTGCGGCCCTTGTCCAGCAGGAAGCGGCACAGCTCCACCACATGGGCCATGTACAATTCGTGCTCGCCCTTTTCCCTGGCCAGCCCGGCGCTGCGGCCCTTGGCAAGGTCAAAGGTTTCATCGCAGCAGATGTTGAACTTGCGGGAGGTAAACAGCGCCATATACTCCGTAACCAGGCCCTTGATGAAGTCCATCGCGCGCGGACTTGACACGTTAAGCGTATGATGCTCTCCCGCGTAGCTGTAGCTGAACGGGATGGTTTCGGAATCGGGCAGCTCACACAGATCGCAGCAGGTTTTGGTGCTGAGAATCTTATACATATGCCCAAAGCTGGAAAGCGACGGAATCAGCTCGATGTGCCGCGCGCGGCAGTAAGCGTCCAACTCCATGATTTCCTCGGCGGTGAGCGGCGTTTCGTCGCGCCAGGCCTCGCTAAGGTCGCGAAACAGATAGGTATGCTCAATGTAAAGCTGCCATTCGTTGATCTTATAGCGGCACAGCAAATCGGCATAGCGCTTGAGAGTTTCCAGCGTGGGCACGCGGCCGCGCGAGCAATCCAGATAATACCCGCGGAATTTCAGATCCGGCTTATCCTCAATTTCAAGCGCGGGCAGGCGCGCGCCGTGGCGATGGATCCACTGACTGAGCGTTTGCACGCCATGAAGCACGCTTTCATCGCTGCCGCCCGCTACCAGCACGCCCGCCTCCGCCACGGTGATGCGGTAGGTATCCTCCGCAAGGGCCGGATCAAAGCGCAAAACCAGGTCGCCCTCGCGCCCCTCACCCCGCAGGATGGAAAGACGCAGCCCGGTAAAGCGGCAAATATCGTCGCGCAGCATCTGCGCGTACAAAAGCGCGCCGGGCTCCGTGTTTTCCAAAACGATCCGGGCGTTATACCGGATGGGATAAACCCCGTCCCCGTAGCGCACGCTGTGCGGCATGGGCAAAAAGTCCATTATGCTTCCTCCTTTTCCCGGATACGGAAGGTTTTGATTTCATAGGGACGGATGGTGAAGGGAATCTCGTTGCCCTCAAAGGCCACGCCGCCCTTGCTTTCCTCAAGGCAGTTGCATTCCTCCACGGATGCGACGGGCCTATTCCAGTACAGCGCGGCCTCGGTGCGCGCATTGTCCGTTTCATACAGGCGCGCAATCCACCCGTCGCCGTCCTCGGCCCGCTTCACCGTTTCCAGCATCACATTCGTATGGGAGGTATCCGCCAGCGAGAATGTGCCGCCAGCCTTGCCCCCGGCGGCGCACAAAGCGGGCTGATTCAGGCGGTACGCCTCCTGTATGGTGCCGCAGCGCCAGTCCCCCGCGTGGGGATATAGCGCATAGGTAAACACATGCTCCTCCTGATCGGTCACGGGGTTTGGCTCAATGCCGCTCTTGATAAGCGTGAGGGCTATGCAGGAATCCTTCACAGAATGGCCGTACTTGCAATCGTTGAGCAGGCTTACGCCATAATGCCCCTCGCTTACATCCATCCACTTCTGGCCGCAGCTTTCAAAGCGTGCCTCATCCCAACTGGTATTCCGGTGCACCTTGCGCTTGAGATTGCCAAACTGGATATCGAAGGTCGCCTCGTCCGTGTGTACGTCCACGGGGAAATGCACCTTCAGCAAGTGCTGATGCTCCCGCCAGTCCACCCAGGTTTCAAAATCGATGCGGCGGCTGCCCGCATAGAAGCGAATGGTCTGACGGATGGTGCTGTTGGAGATTCTGCGCTCCATTTCCAGCGCGGCGCACACCGCGCCCACCTCCGTCCAGCGCATCCATTGCAGGTCGTTCACATCCCAGCTCTTTTCCGTATAGAAAATATCGATATCCCAGTTATCATAATAAATGGGCTTATCCTCGTACATGCGCATCTGGTTGCCGCGCTCGCCGGGCCTGAATACCTCGCGCTCGTTCTCCTTGTCGTACAGGCGCGACAGCAGGCCGTTTTCGTCCAGCTCCACAATATAGTATGGCGTTTCCAAATGGCGCTCGTCCGCAAATACAAAGGGAACGTCCGCTTCCTCCGGCTCCCGGCTCAGCGTATAGGTGCGCCAGCCCTTGGCGGGCAGGTTCTCCAGGCTGACCCACGCGCCGCCGCGCGTATGCTGGATCGCATAGCGGTTGCCTTCCGCGTCCAAAAGCGCCTCGGCCCTCACGTCGCCCAGGCACAGCGTTTCGTCCGTGGGGAAGCCCTTGGTGTTAAACACCGTAAGGGTATTTTCCCCCGCTGGGCACAGCGCGGCCAGGCGCTCCTCGCGCAGCGCGCCGATGCGCTCCTCCAGCGCCGCGTATTCGGCCTTTGTCACCTCGTACACCTCATGGATGCTGGAACCGGGCAGGATATCATGGAATTGGTTGAGCAGAATCACCTTCCACATCTCGTCCAACGCCTGCGCGGGGTAGGGCAGCCGCCTTGCGGCCAGCACGCTAAGCAGCTCCAAATCCATCATGTGCAGCTCCGCCTTGCGGTTGGAGCGCTGGTTGCGCGCCATGGAGGTCTAGGTGCCGCGGTGATATGCAAAATACAGCTCGCCCTCCCACACAGGCAGGCGGCGGTTGCCGTCCAACCGGGCGCTAAGCTCGTCAAAATAGGTGCGGGCAAAGGCTTGGCGTACACGCGGTATGCCCGTAACGCCCTTTTCCAGCCGGTCGGAGGTTTCCAGCATGGCCCGCGTGGGGCCGCCGCCGCCGTCGCCATAGCCGTAGGAAATCAGGATATCGTTGTTGATATCCTTGTTCTGATAACGGCGCCACGCGCCAATAAGCGCATCGGGATGCAGCTTGCCGTTGTAGGTGGTAAAGTAATTCTTCTCGTCCTGGCCGGGATCCAGGGTGGTGATCAGATGCGTCAGAACCTCCGTACCGTCTATGCCGCGCCAGCGGAAGGTGTCATACGGGAACTGGTTGAACTGGTTCCAGGCCAGCTTCGTGGTCATAAAATAGTCCACGCCGCATTCCTTCATGATCTGCGGCAGCGCCCCGGAATAGCCAAACACATCCGGCAGCCACAAAATGCGGTTTTCCACGCCAAACTCATCCTTAAAAAACCGCTTGCCGTGGATAAACTGCCTCACCAGGCTTTCGCCGCTGGTAAGGTTGCAGTCCATCTCCACCCAGGTGGAGCCCTCGGGCTCCCAGCGGCCCTCGGCCACGCGCCGCCTGATCTTTTCAAACAGCTCGGGATGGCGCTCCTTCAAAAACTGATACAGCTGCGGCTGGCTGGACATAAAGCGGTAGTGCGGATACTCGTCCATCAGCTTCAGCACCGTTGCAAAGCTGCGGCACACCTTTTCTCGCGTTTGGGCAACGGTCCACCACCAGGCCACGTCAATGTGGGTATGGCCAATGCAGGTGGCAATCACATCGTCATGCCCGCCCAGCTCCTCGTAAAGATGCTTTTTCAGATAGGCGCGCGCCTGGGCTACGGTATCCGTAAACGCATCGCTATACGGCGTGCGCAGATCCAGCAGGTTGATCGCGTCGTTCATCACACGTCCCAGAGCGATACGGCTCTGGCTTTGCGTATCCAGCCTGGAAAACGCCTGCAGGGGCACCTGCAAATCCCAGTACAGCCCGCCTATTTCGGCGTCGATCTCCCTCCATTCCGCAATCAGGCTGAACTCGGTATGCAGGGTGCCGGTATAAGCCTGCAAATCCAGCCGGTAGACGCGGCCAGCCTGCGCCCTGCGGGCAATCAGCACGTCGCGGTGGTTCATATCCACGCCCTGCACGGCCTCGCCGTCCACAAACAGCAGGAACTGCGGGTTCTTGCCGTCGTCCCATTCGTCGATCTGCGTGCATATATGCATCCACAGCGGCCTGCCCTCAAAGCTGTCCGGCGTTTGAACGGCGGCATGGAACCAATAGTGCTCATCCGGGCCATACCAGTGCATGGAGTAGCTGTCAAAGGGCTCGAAGCCCGCCTCGTCCGCATGGGCCTGCTCAGGATGAATGAAATTTCCTTTTTTATATAGCCAGCCGGGGATGGATACCCGCTGGCGAATCGAAAGCTTTTTCAGTTCGTCGCAAATGCCTTGAACGCGTTTGTCCAAAAAGTGCATCGTCTACCGACCTCTCGCATATGAAAATGGGGCTTCAGGCATGTTCCTTACAGAAAGCGGTCAATTCATCCACGGTGGTAAAGGCAAGGCCCGTAACGGTGTCTGCGCAGCCATAATAGATGGCGATGCGCCCGGTAGCCGCGTCCGCAAGCGCGGCGCAGGGGAACACCACGTTGGGCACGTCGCCCACGCACTCATACAGCTCCCATGGGGCCAGCAAATAATCCTTGGAACGGTATTTCACCTTCCAGGGCTCGTCAATATCCAAAAGCGCGGCGCCCATGCGGTATACATAGCCGTTGCAGGTGGTAATCACGCCGTGGTAAATCAGCAGCCATCCCTCGTCCGTTTCAATGGGAGCCGGGCCGGGCCCAATCTTTGTGGACTGCCACGCGGATTCATTGCCCTTGATGGTGCCCATCATGTAGCGGTGGCGGCCCCAGAACTCCATATCCGGGCTCTGGCTCACAAAGATATCTCCAAAGGGCGTATGGCCGTTATCGCTGGGACGGCTCATCATCATATACATGCCGCCGATTTTGCGCGGAAACAGCACTCCGTTGCGGTTAAAGGGCAGATAGGCGTTTTCCAGCTGATGGAAGGATTGAAAATCGTCCGTCCAGGCCACGCCGATGGTGGGGCCGTGATAGCCGTTGCACCAGGTGATGTAGTACCTGCCGTCAATAGGCGTAATACGGGCGTCATAGCGGTATTCCTTTGCGGCAATCTCCGCGTCCGCGCCGGTAAAGGAAATGGGTTCGTTGTCAATCTGCCAATGAATTCCGTCCTTGCTGCGCCCGGCAAACAGATCCATGCTGATGGAGCGGCTATCGCATCGAAACACGCCCGCAAAGCCGTCCCGAAAGGGTACAACCGCGCTGTTAAAGACGCTGTTAGAGCGCCTGTTGCCATTGCGTCCAATAATCGGGTTGCCGCTGAACCGCCAAATGGGCTCTCTTTCTCCATGGGGCTTATCCTCCCACGGCATGTTATGAAGCGTTTGGCCAATGATCCTTGCCATTGCCATCCTCCCCTAATTGTTGTGGTGTGGTTCGACACAGCGGGGGCCTGAGCCCTCCTGCGCAATGGGCTTGTTTTCCAGTGTGGTATTATAATCCTTCTCTACCGTTATGACAAGCCCGCGCAACGCGGGTGATGGAGTTTTCGCAAACCATGAAAAGGTTCGTTCACTCGGCTCACCGGCGTTGCGCGGGCAAAGGGTTTATTGGGTCAGAAGGGAAGCCTCACGCTTACTTGGCGGCCTTCCAGGCGTCGATCTGCGCCTGCGCTTCGGTTACGATGGTATCAAAGCCGGCGGCACGCATTTCCTGCATCATCTGGGGTACGGAAACGGCGGGATCAGTAGTACCGGTCAGGACCTCGCCCTTATAGCGGTTGAAAATCTCGATGCAGCTGGCCAACTCGTCCTGTACGCCGGTGGTGTCGAAGAAGAAGCCCAGCAGCACGGACGCCTGTGCCTGCTCGTTGAGCGCGCGAACCTCGTCCCACTGGTTGAAGTCCAGGTCGTCGGTCAGGGATACGTTGAAGAACGTGCCCTGCGTGTAACCGGCCATGGTCCAATCGGAGTTGTGCTTGTGCACCTTGCCGTCCGCGGTATAATCCCAGTTTTCACCCTCAACGCCGTAGTAGAAGCAATCGCGCACATAGGTATCGGTGTTGATGAGATTGAGGAAGGCCAGGGCCTTCTCGGGATGCTCGCAATTGATGGAGATGCTGTTGAGCGAGCCCTGAACGGTTTCGTTGGAAACGATGGTTTCGCCAAACTGATAGGCCACCGCCTCAACGCCCATGTTGGGGCCCCAGGTGGTGACTGCGGCGGAAGGCCAACCCTGCGCCACGGAGCACACATTGTACTTGTTGCTCTCGGCATGGGTAGCGGCGTCGGCGTTAATCAGGCCGCCCTCATACCACTTGTGCAGCATGTTCAAAGAGGCCATTACGTCCTCCTGCTCCAGGGTGGCCACAACCTTCATGTCAGCGTCGTCAATGCGCACGCCGATGGCGGGTAGTCCGGCGCTCATCTGGTCATAGAAGCTCAGCAGGTAGGAAGCGCCGTTGCTGTTTTGCGGATACACGGAGTTGGGAGTCTTGTCCTTCAAAGCGAGCAGAATGGGCTCGATAGCCTCCAGGGTATGGGCCTCGCTGGCGTCCAGGCCGTTCGCGTCCAGCAGCTCTTTATCCCATACGAAGTAGTTGGTCATGGAGCTGTCCTTGTAGGTGGGCACGGCGTAAATCAGGCCGTTCACGCGGCAAGCGTCCCAGTAATCGGTGGGGATAAGCTCAAGCAGGCCGGGAGCGCATTCTTTGAGCATGTCCTCGGTGATCTCGGCATAAGCGCCCAGCTGTACGTCGCTGTTATAGGTGCCCATGTTGCCAAAGATAATGTCGTAGGGTTCGTTGGTGTTTACGATTACGTTGCGGCGGTTGTCCCAGTCGCCCCAGGAGATGACCTCCATCTCGATGTTCACGCCGATTTTCTCGGCCAGGTAGGGGTTGATCTTCGCCAGCCACGCGTCGTAATTGGTGGGCATGCCGCTGCCTACCGTTACCCACTTCAGCGTGACTACTTCCTCAGCCGATGCGACGGCGCAGGTCATTCCAACCAGCATGCACAGGGTCAGGAGCATTGCCAAAACCTTTTTCATGTGAGAACCCTCCCTAAATAGTTGATATTCGCAAACCCGCCTCCGCGGGATTCCGACGGTAAGAAGAATGCTTTGTTGCCTCCCTCCAGGAGGCAACAAAGGGGCCGGCCCCTTTGTGTGAATATCGCTTTGCCGCTCAGCCCTTTACCGCGCCAATCGTCAGGCCGGAAATGAAGTATTTCTGGAAGAAGGGATAGGCGCAGGCGATAGGAACCACGATTACGATGGCGATGGCCATGCGCACCGATTCGCTGGGCATCTGGTTGCGGTACTGCTGTAGGCTAACGCCCGCGGAGGGGTTGTTGGCGATATAATCCAGGCTTTTCATCATATTGTTGAGCAGCGCCTGGAGGGACACCAACTTGCTGTCCGTAATGTACAGTGAGGACTGGAACCAGTCGTTCCAGTAGCCAAAGGTCAAAAACAGGCCGATGGTCGCCAAAACCGGCTTGGAGATGGGCAACACAATGGTGCCGAAGATGCGCAGCTGATTTGCGCCGTCAATCTTGGCGGACTCGATAATGCTGTCCGGGATGGTGGAACGGAAGAACGTTTTGCATATGATAATGTTGAACGAGCTCACGGCCAGCGGTAAAATCAGCGCCCAAATGGTATTTTTCAGGCCCAGAATGTTGGCGTTTACCACGTAGCTGGCCACCATGCCGCCGTTAAAGATCATGGGGATGAACACCACCCAGGTGTAAAAGCCCTTCAGCTTGAACGTGGGGCGGGAAAGCGCATAGCCCATGGTCGTCGTCAGCGCCAGGCCAATCAGCGTGCCCACCACCGTTACCGATACGGAGATAAACAGCGCCTGAAGAATGGTGGCGCGCTCGTTCCATAGGAATTGGTAAGCCGAACCGGACAAGCTTTGCGGAACAAAGCTGTAACCAATCAGGCGGATGGATTCCTCCGAGGAAATGGAAATCATGAACACGAAGATAACCGGGATTATGGCCGCCGCCGCCAGAATGATGAACAGGACGTTGAACCCTGTGTTGGTACCCGGACGGATGCGGTTCATCTTCATGGAGTCGAGCATCGTATCGCTGGTTTTGGTTCTTGCCATGAAAATCTTCTCCTTTCCGTCAGATGATCGCGCTGTCAGGGTCAATCTTGGATACGATAAAGTTCGCCAGCAGAATGGTCATGCAGCAACACACCGACTGGAACATGGAAGCGGCTGCCGTGCGGCCGATGGGCGTGGAGCCCTGCAAAGCGGAATAAATGAAGGTATCAAACGTGGAGGCCACGTTGTGCAGCGAGTTGGGCACGCCCTGCGTAACCTGCCAGAACAGTCCAAAGTCCGAATAGAAGATTTTGCCTACATTCATAATGAACATAACAATCAGGATGGTTTTGAGCATCGGCAGCGTAATGTACTTGGCCTGCTGCCACTTGCTGGCCCCGTCCAGCATGGCCGCCTCGTACAGGCTGTTGTCAATGCCGGTAATGGAGGCTAGGTAAACCACCATGCTGTAGCCGGTACCCTTCCACTGGCTCATAAACACCAGGATGAAGGGCCAATACTTCGCCTCGGAATACCACATAACCTTTTGCCCGCCCATGGACAGGATGATGTTATTGAGCAGGCCCTTATCGGGATTGAGGAAGGCATACACAAAGTAGCTGACCACAACCCAGCTCAGGAAGTGGGGAAAGAACATCATCGTCTGGTATACCTTGCTCTTGCGCCTGGAGTACAGCTCGTTAATCATCATCGCCAGGCTTACGGGAATCACGATACCCAGCGCGATGAAAACAAGATTATACAGAACTGTGTTGCGTAGCAGCATACCAAACGTGTTGTTTCCTAGGAAAAACTTGAAATTGTCAAAGCCCACCCACTTGCTTTGCAGCAGGTTGGCCAGGAACGACTGTCTGGGGAAAATCTGATACTTTTTGAACGCGATAATCAGGCCGAACATGGGCAGATAGCTGAACAGTACGAACCATGCAAAGGCAGGCAGCCCAAGCAGGGCCAGTTCAGCGTCATCTCTTGTCCATTTGCTTCGCTTGCGCAACGCGCCCGTGTTGACAACCGGCTTTTGCGCTTTTCCCATCATGGTAAATCCCCCTCCGCTTATAATATGTTAATTTTGTTAACTCAAATTTATATTTTTATGTTAGCATACTATGCAGGGAATTGCAAGCGATTTTCGATTATTTTTGTCTAATTCTTTCCAGTATGTACATGTTAAGATTTTTTGCAAGTTATCTTTGAAATTTATGAAGAAACATCTGTTAACAAAAGTATTCGGTCGCATTGACTTTTGAGGCATTTTATTATATGCTATTCCATACTATGTAGAAACTGCAACAAATGAGGCTGAACCATGGCAAAAGTAACAATGCAGGATCTTGCGGACGCCACCGGCGTTTCCCGCATCACCGTTTGGAAAGCTCTGAACAATCGCTCCGGCGTATCGGAAGATACGCGCCGCCTCATCCACAACAAGGCTTCGGAACTGGGATACGGCATCGCCTCCGTCGAAAGTGGCCGCACCGGCGGCCGAACCTTTTCCGTAGTTGTGGCCAGGCCGGAGTCCTCCGCCTTCTGGATGCAAATCATTCACCACATCGCAAAGGAATTGGCCGAGCATCAAATCAATCTGATGTATACCTATATGCCTTCCTGTTACTCGGAGGGCTATACCCTGCCCCCGTCGCTGGCGGCTGAAAGCATCGACGGTTTTATCGCTTTGAATATTTATGACGCGCATCTGCTGCGTATGCTCAGCGCGCAACCCCTGCCCAAGGTGTTTTTGGATACGGTGCCAACGGTCCGCTTCAACCAGCTTGGCGGCGACCTGGTCATTATCGACGGGCGCACCTCCGAGCGCGCCATTACCGAACGTCTGCTTAAAAGCGGGCGCACGCGTCTGGGTTTCATCGGCGACGCGCAGTATGCGCAAACCAATCTGGAGCGCTACGACGGCTTTTTGGATGCGCACCGCGCGCTGGGGATTCCTGTGGATCCCTCCCTGTGCATGACGGGCCCCATTGGCCTGCGCCGTCATTATGAGGAAATCAGTCAGTTCCTGGACGGCCTTTCTGAGCTTCCGGACGGCATTGTGTGCCCCAGCGATTTCATCGCTCATTTTGTAAGCCAGTATTTTTCCCTAACGCGGCGCAAGCTTCCGGAGGGCTTCGTGCTCACCGGTTTTGATAACAACACCGAATACGCCAACGTGGCCGAGCGCATCACCACTGTGAATGTGGAAACCTCGGCGCTGGGCAAGCGCCTGGCGCGCAAGCTGATGTTCCGGGTGGATTATCCCCGCGCGCCGGAGGAGGTCAGCTATTTCAGTACGGATATTCTCTACCGCGGCCCGCTTGCGCAAAGCTAAACGCCCAAGGAGGGCCTGCACATGCTTCCCTATCAGGATGCTTCCCGAGCGCCGGCGGAGCGCGCGCGCGACCTTTGCGCACGCTTGAGCCTGGCGGAAAAGGCCGGTCAGCTCACCCAACGCCTGTACGGCTTTCACAGCGTGCTCCGCCAGGGGGAGAGCCTCTCGCTCAGCGAGGATTTCCGTTCCGAGGTGCGGCATTGGGGCGGCCTGGGCACGCTGTACGGCCTCTACCGTGCCGATCCCTGGTCCGGCCGCGATTGGGAAAACGGCCTTTCCGGCCCTCTGGCGGTTCGGGCCTACAACCTGGCGCAGCGGTATGTAATCGAGCATTCGCGTTTTGGCATTCCCATGCTTTTAAGCAGCGAATGCCCGCACGGGCATCAGGCGCTGGACGGCTACCTGCTTCCGGTAAACCTGGCCGTGGGCGCAACCTTCGATCCCGAGCTGCTCAGGGCGGCGGGAGAGGTATGCGGCAAGCAACTGAAAGAGCTGGGCGTAGATTTGGCGCTGGTTTCCGCGCTGGATATTCTGCGCGATCCCCGTTGGGGCCGCAGCGAGGAATGCTATGGCGAGGATCCGCTGCACGCCGCCCGCTTTGCACGCGCCATCATTCAGGGGATTCAAAGTCAGGGGGTGGCTGTGGCCGTCAAACACTTTTGCGCGCAGGGCGAAACCACCGGCGGCATAAACGCCAGCGCCGCGCGCATCGGCCCGCGTGAGCTGCGAGAAATTCATCTGCCAGTGGCCAAGGCCGCCTGCGAGGCGGGCGCAGCCGCTTTTATGGCCGCTTATAACGAAATCGACGGCGCGCCCTGCCACATGAACGCCGGACTGCTTACCGGCATTTTGCGAGAAGAATACGGCTTTGACGGCGTGGTGATGGCCGACGGCTGCGCCATTGACCGCCTGGATGCTCTCACCCGCGACAACGTGCGCTCCGGCGCGCTGGCGCTGGAGGCGGGCGTGGATATCGGCCTGTGGGATACCGGCTTTTCACGCCTGCCGGAGGCCGTTGAAAAGGGCTATGTGAGCGAAAAGCTGCTTGACCGCGCCGTTATCCGCGTGCTGAAGCTCAAATTTGAGCGCGGCCTTTTTGAGCGTCCCTATCTGCCGGAGGGCCGTTCCCCCACCCATTTTTCCCCGAGCGCTTTTCCTCAGTCCCACGAGCTTTCCAGACAAAGCCTGATATTGCTCAAAAACAACGGGCTGCTTCCCCTGCGCGCGCCGCGTGCCGTCGCCGTAATCGGCCCGTCCGCCAACGACGTCTACCGCCAGCTAGGCGATTATTCGCCTCCCGTGCGACGCGGTGACGCGGCCACGCTGCTGGACGGCTTGCGCCTCACAGCGCCGGGTTCCACCCTGCTAACGGACGGCGGCCTCGACCCCGCCCGCGCCGCCGCGCTGGCCGCGCAGGCGGATGTGACCGTGCTGGCGCTGGGCGGCTCCTCCAGCCGTTTTGGGCAGGTACGCTTCGACGCAAACGGCGCCGCCCTGACCGCCGCCGGTCAAATGGACTGCGGCGAAGGCATGGACTGCGGCTCGCTTTCCCTGCCTGCCGGGCAGCAGACGCTGTTTCAGGCGGTGCGTTCCTCCGCGAAGCGGCTTGTGACCGTGCTGATCGCGGGGCGGCCCTATGCCATTGCGGATATCGCCCGTGATACCGACGCGCTGCTCTACTGCTTCTATCCCGGCCCCTGGGGCGGTCTGGCCATCGCGGAGGCCCTGTTTGGCCGCTTCTCCCCCAGCGGCCGCCTGCCCGTGTCCATCCCCCGGCACGCGGGGCAGTTACCCGTGTATTACAATGCCAAAGCGGGCGTCATCCCCATGAGCTACCGCGATTTGCCCGCTACACCCCTGTTTGCCTTTGGCGAAGGCATGGGCTATGGCCGCCTGGTCTATTCCGATATTGCGCTGCGGCGCTTCCCTCTTCGTCCCGGTCAGGCCGCCGGTGAGGACGCGCCGCTGTGCGAGGTGCGCATGCGCGTGCGCAACGCGGGCACGCTTGCCGAGTACGCCGTGCCGATGCTGTTTGTATCCATTTTACAGGCGGATGTTACCTGCCGCGTTGCGGAATTGAAGGACTTCTGCAAGGCATCCATTCCTCCCGGCGGCGAGCGAGAGCTATGCCTTGTGTTGCGCGCGCGCGATCTGACCGTATGGAACCGCCGCATGCAGCCGCAGTTGGCCGCTTCCTGTGTGCGCCTATGTCTACGCGACGGGTTTCACACGCTTTGGGAGGAAACGGCAGGGTTTACGGACTAAGTTAGCGGCATGCGGAATAAGGATGTGCGGCGTTCGTTCTAAAAGGCTGTGGATTCATGAGCCGTTTGAGATAAACCGCTTTAAAAAAGCAGGCGCAAAAAAGAGCCTTACCATAGAGTATCATGACACCACGCGGCCTGCTCGACGCTTCTTAAACTGCAACGTTGGATTTTCTCATTTTCATTCAATAATGGAGCTCATAAATCAAATGACATCGGGAGTTTCTCCATCTATAATAACGCCCACCCCATCCGGAATGACCGTAATGGAAGCGTTCGCTCCCAGCCGCTCATCCGCCATACGCACGGCCGTGTTCACATCCGGCGCCCATTGCATATGCATGGCTTCGATTATGGCGCGGTTTTCTTCTCCTGTCACAAAAATGCACGTGGCCTTTTGAAGCACGCGAGCCAAAATCTGGGCTTCCCACTGATCCATGCAGGTGCTTGCGGCAGGTATGCTTTCGATATCGTGCGTCACCTGAGCCGCACTGGCTCGGTCGGCGAACCAGTGATAAAAGGCTTCCCCTCCATGCCCGTCGCCCAGCGCCGCGCACATGATAATGACCCCGCCAGGGCGCACACAGGACTCCGCCGCCGTCATTCCTTTGACTGTCTGGTACACATTCTGATCCAGCGGGTAACCGCCATTGGAGGTAATTATGATATCAGCCTGCACGCGCGGCGCCCTCATCAGTTGCCTGCAAAGCCTGCATCCCTCCAGGTGCGCCCTTTCCACATCGCCCGCAAACGCTGCGATCACCCTTTTATCCATGTCAAGCAGCACATTGAGCACAAAGCGAAGCTTCGCTTTTTTAGCGGCAAACAGCATATCGCGATGGATGGGATTTCCCTCCAACTGTCCCTGCCGTGCCTGCGGGCTTTGAATAAAAGCCGCGTTGTGGTTATACAGCACCGTTCGGCGTGCAGCCACGCCAGGCAAAATGCTTTTGCGCCCTCCCGAAAAGCCCGCGAAGAAATGAGGCTCCACAAAGCCCTCGGCAACCACCAGATCGTTTTCCTTCACTAAGCGGTTCAGCCACAGCTCGCCTCCGGAAGGAAGTTGACCAAAGTAAGTCATGAGCTCATCTTTCCCCGCCTCATGAACCACAATTGTTTCTCGATCTACAATTTCATCGCCCAGCTTCATCCGTAGTTCGGCCGGCGTCGTTTTGCGATGCAGCCCAGTGGCAATAAGAATTGTTATCTCCACTTTAGGGTTTCCCTTGCGAATCTCCGCTAAATATAGTGGCATGGTCACACGGCTGGGCACAGGGCGCGTATGATCGCTGGTGATAAGCAGCACGCGGTTATGCAATCGCGCTATCTCGCACAACCGATGACACGCGATGGGGTTTTCCAGCGCTGATTGTACCAGCACAGCCTCATCTTTTTCCCGTTTCAGAGGCTTGGGACGAAGTACCGCCCGAACCCGTTCTTCCGGCACGCAAAGCGTTTGATGGCTCTTACCATAAAGAATTGCAATATTGACCATATTTTTCCCTTTCCTTAGGTCGGTTTTCCCGCGGATGAATTACAGCCGGAGGAACATGGCTGCCGCGCGCCCAAATATACGCTACGGTCAGTCACTTGCTAAATACCTAGGTACAGCGCCTGACGCTCGTGATCTTGAGCAAATTCTTCGGCAGGCGCCGAGTGGACGATTGTTCCGTTGACGAGAATATAAATTTTCTTGGCGATTCCGAGCGCAAGCGAAAGATTCTGTTCAACCAGCAAAATGCTCTTGCCCTGTTCGGACAATTCCGAACAAATATCGCGCACCCGTTCAAGCACCATAGTGGATACGCCTTCGCTGGGTTCATCCATCAACAGCAGATTGCTGTTGGATACCAGCGCGCGGCCTATGGCTAAAATCTGCTGTTCGCCACCCGAAAGGCGCGTGCCGCCAATTTTTCGGCGGCGGCCAATCTCCGGAAACGTTTTCAATACACGCTCCGGTGTCCATTCATCCTTGCCCGTCCCCTTGCGATAGGCCATCAGCAAATGTTCTTCCACAGACAGCGACCGAAACAGTTGCCACCCCTGCGGTACGTAACCAATTCCCTGGCGCGCCACGCCATAGGTCGGTAGCTTTGTTAATTCAACATTTCCATAGCGAATACTGCCTTCCACTCGCAATTTGTCAAGCTTCATAATAGATTTCAACAGCGTGGTTTTTCCCATGCCGTTTCGGCCAAGAATGGCAACCTTTTCTCCAGGCTCGACACAAATCGACACGTTATGTAGCACAAACGCTTTTCCATAATAGGCATTCAAGTTGGAAATTTCCAATTTTACATTGCTGTCTTGCATGGTTTTCCTTTCTCCACAACTCAATCGAGTTTGTAGATACGCTGTACCGCTTCACTAGCGCGAACCTCGTCCGGTGTTCCGATGAAAATAAGCTTTCCATGGTTCATTACCGCTACACGCTCTGTAATGCTCAAGGCAAATTCCATATCATGCTCGATAACCAGAATAATCTTTTCTTTTGCCAGCTTCTTAATTAGCTCGCCAATAAACACGCGCTCCGTAGGGCTCAGTCCCGCCATGGGTTCATCGAAAAGAATGATTTTAGGATCCGTCGCAATGGCAATGCCCAACTCCAACTGGCGTTGTTCGCCATGGGACATGTTAAGAATCTGCGTGTTGCGCAAATGCTCAAGTTGAACCGCTTCAAGTACCTCATCTATTCTTTCTTTGCGCGTTCTGTTTGTGAACCAGGGCATAAATGGTTCTAAAGCCTTACGAGATGCACGCCACTTGCTGTTGTGCAGCGCAAGATACAGGTTTTGTTCTACCGTTAGCTCCGCAAACAGATTGCATGTCTGATATGTGCGGCTCATGCTCAGCTGGCTGCGAACCTGCACAGGCTTTCGGCTTACATCCTCGCCAAAGAGCAGGATACGGCCTTCGTCAAGCAAATAGGTTCCGGTGATCAGGTTGAACAGCGAGGTTTTACCGGCGCCGTTGGGGCCTATAATCACCGTGCTTTCGCCCGTATCCAGCGAAAGCGAAACATGATCGACGGCGCACACGCCGCCAAAATTTTTCGTTACATTTTCAATGACCAGTGCAGGCTGCTTACTCATGCCTTTTTCCCCTCCTGAACCGCTTTGCGACGGACGTAATTCCATCCGGCAGGATCATAACCACCGTCAGGAACAGCAGCCCCACCAGCGTAAGATAGCGACGGGTCAGACCGCTGAGCATGACGTCAAAGGTGCGGTAAATTACCGTACCAATCATAGACCCCAACAGCGGAGTTCCCGCTCCGCCCAAAATGGATGAAATCAGCGATTTGTTTGTAGAGCTCAGCGTCATCACATCCGGAGTAATCATGCCATTGTTATACACATATAGCACGCCCGCAATGGCTGAAATAAGATTGGCAATCATAAACGCCGTCCATTTCAACGTGGAGGTATGATATCCCAGCGCCATCATGCGGGACTCGCTGTCACGAACTCCCCGAAGGCGCAGGCCATAGCTCGAGCGCGTCAGCAGAAAAACCAGCGCCACGCACAGCACAAATACAATAAAGGTCCAGTAATACTGGTTGACATTTGGCTGGGCGCTAAAAATATTGATGTATTCCGGGAAGCGTATATCCAGAAGGCCCGTTGTTCCGTTGGTCACAGTGGTCCATTGCAGCGAAAGCGCCCACACAAGCTGAGAAATGACCAACGTGAGCATCAGAAAGGAGATACCCTTTGACTTGTTCACCATTACGCCGCATAATGCAGCAAACAGTTGCGACCCCAAAATGCCAAGCAAAATGGCAAGCCATATGCTCATATTCCAGCGCAGCACGCCAAGGCCAATGATATAGCCGCAGATTGTCAGAGAAACGGGCACCATCAGGGAGAACAACCCCAGCTGGCTGGCGAGAAAAGCAAAGGAAATAGTCAACAGCCCGTAGTACATGTACCGAATCATCATCGTGATGAGGAAGCTGCTGGATAGCATGGGAACAGCGATTAAGAAAAGCAGCAGCGCCAGCAGCCCGCTCAGTCTGAATTTGTCCGTCTTGGATTTAATCATCGATGCGTCCCACCTTTCCAAACAAGCCCTGCGGACGGAACGCCAGCACCAGCGCGACCGGAGCAAACAGGAAGAAGTACGAGAACTGTGGGGCAAGCATCGTGCCAACGGTGTAAATCAGGCCGATGACGATCGACCCGACAATTGCGCCCCCAAAGCTGCCGATACCGCCAATAATGACAACCAGCAGCGTATAGATCATGACGGTACCATCCTGCCCCGAAACAAGCATCTGATAGGTTCCTCCAAAAACCCCCGCAATACCCGCCAAAGCACCAGAAACAGTAAATACAGCGGTAAACAGCCTTTTGATATTAATGCCGCATGTTGCTACAATTTCAAAGTTGTCAACACCGGCGCGAAGGATCATGCCAATCTTGGTCTTTTGATAAATCAGCCAGAAGATGAAACCGATTGCCACAGCAAAAAGGATGATAAGCACATTGAATTTAGGAAAAAAATAATTGCCGACCCGATATATTCCCTTTGCAAAGTCAGGAATATCGATCTGTCGGGTTTTGCCTGTCCAGATTGCAATAATCAGATCTGTGCCAATAATAGAAAGCGAAAGTGTTATCAGCGTTTCCACAGTTGTTTTGCCGCGGGCGCGGCGCAGGAGCAGAAATTCCTCAAGAAATGCAATCAAACCCACGGCGGCCGCCACAACAACCAAGCCAAGCCACCAGTTGCCCGTTGCTTTAACGACCGACCAGCCAATAAAACCGCCTAAGAGATAAAAAGTTCCATGGTTCATATTGCAAATGCGCATTAAACCAAATGAGAGATTCAGACCGATGGCCATGATAAAAAGATATCCAGCCATTGTCAAGCCGTTAAGAATGACCATCAGATACACAGCAATGCCTCCAATGAGGGGCCGATGGAATATGCCCAACCATCGGCCCCCGAATTTTAATAGATCTCATTCCAGCCGGAATGCGCTGCATTACCAACCGCCATTTTCGATAAGCTTGTCTACGTACTCCTGGCCAAAGTACTTAGCAAGATCTTCCATGAAGGCATCGCGTTCAGTCGGAGGATAGTCGCGAGCGTTGCGCGGCATGGACATGTATCCTTCCTTCAAATCATTATAAGGGCCAAACTGAGTAACATTCTCAAAGGTCTTGATAATGTTGGATACCATCTCGCCATCTGCGCCTATCTGGGTTTCCTTAATGTAGACATTCTGCACAGCATTGTGGTATTCGTCAAAGTAGAAGGAGCCGCGGGGAGAATCAGTGATTTTCAGAGCCAGGATAGCATCGATGATGGCCTGCTGATCGTCAACTTTCCAGTCCACAGCGTCCAGGCCCTTAATAATGCAACGCATGGTGTCGTAGCCCTGCACACTCACGGCGTCAGGCTGAGCGTCAAACATTTCGATGTACTTCTGACGGAAGGTCTGATTGGCTTCAGACGGATCGCCATCGGCATAGAAACCAGCGCTCATAACTCCCACATAGCCATCGGAAACCTCAGTCAGCACATTGGTATCGCCAACATTCGTTCCTCCGATGAGCTGAGGATACACGTTATTCAAACCATACTGCTCCCATGCCTTCCAGAAGGCCACGACGGTAGCGCCGCCATCGTTGAGGAACACAGCGTCATATTCACTGGATCTGGATAGCAAGGTGGTCATAATGGAGTTGAAATCGGTGTTGCCTTCGGGATACCAGATGTACTCAATCTTTTCTCCGCCATTGGACAAGAAGCCATGAGCAAATCCAGCCGCCTGTCCCCAAGGATAGGAGTAGTCAGCGCCGACGGAGATAATCTTCTTGTAGCCAATTTCCTTGGCGACATAGGCGCCCCAGTCAAACATAACCTGATTGGCAGTCCATCCGGCGCGAATCATATTGGGGCTGAAATCGCGCATGGTCATGTCCTCGGTGGCGGAGTAGCCGGGCATGAAAATAACGTCGGGGTTGTCTTTAAGCCAAGCGGCCTGAGCGTCGCCCTCAAAGCCGGTCACAGAACCGATGATGAAGGTGGCATTGTCCTTTTTAAGCAGGCTTTCGCACTTGGTCACGGCCAGTTCGGAGGTCAGTTCGGTATCTTCAATGATAAGCTTCACGTCTTCGGTACGTCCTTCAACCTCAAGCGCCAACTGGATGCCGCGCACCAGATTCTCGCCAAGGTTGGCTACGAAGCCGGAGTAGGGGCATGTAACGCCTACAACAACGGGGGTTTCTGGATGTGCCTTGTCCTCGGCCATGGCCAAACCAGTCATAGCGCTAAGAAACATGGTAACCGTCATCAGAATTGCCACTAGTTTCTTCATTGGGGGGATCCTCCTTTTGCTTTATTTTTTTGTTCTTCCTTAATAAGAAATTCATGCGAATTTCTTAATATGGTTCATCAGTTGAAGGAAATATTCTTGAACTTCTTGGTATGTTCGGTAATCGCAACTTCGGTAGGCAGGCGTTCTGCGCTGGAGGCGCCATAGAAGCCGTGCACACCGGTAGTGTGTTTGAGAATGTACTCCGCGTCTTCGGGCCCTGAGATAGGCCCGCCATGGCACAGCACAATTACGTCCGGGTTGGCGTTCACAGCTGCATCGTGAATATTCTGAACCAGTTTTGCAGCATCATCCAGTGTCACAACGCTATCGGCCCCAATGGTGCCGCCGATGGTGCAGCCACAGTGCGCCACAATGATATCGGCGCCAGCTTTGGTCATTTCAACAGCTTCTTCGGTATTGAAAGCATAGGGGGTGGTTAGCAGATCCATCTCGTGGGCAATGCGAATCATCTCAACTTCTTTGTCATAGCCCATGCCGGTTTCCTCCAGATTAGCGCGGAAACGTCCTTCCAGCAGGCCGACGGTGGGGAAGTTCTGAACGCCGCTGAAGCCAATTTCTTTAACCTGTTTAAGAAAATAATGCATATCCTTAAACGGGTCGGTACCGTTAACGCCCGCAAGGACAGGGGTGTTCTTCACAACGGGAAGCACCTCGCCAGCCATTTCCATCACAATTTTATTCGCGTCGCCATACGCAAGCACGCCAGCGCAGGAGCCACGCCCGGCCATACGGTAACGCCCGGAATTATAGATGATGATCAGATCGGTGCCGCCCGCCTCTTCGAACTTCGCGCTGATGCCGGTGCCAGCGCCCGTGCCAATGATCGGGATGCGGTTTGCGATGTTCTCGCGCAGCCTGCGAAGAATTTCAGTACGTGCAATAGCCATGGTGATTTCTCCTTTCAACTTTTCTCATATCATTCAAGAATGATATATTTCCATCAGCAGTTCGACAGCGCGCCTCGCAAACACAGGGTCATTGATATTCGCATCGACCTCCACGATGGGAATTTCACGGTTGGCATGTTCATGGATCGCATCAAACAGCGCCCGATCAGCTTCGGGATCCCAGAAACGTTCGCCTACACAGTCCAGAATAGACAGGCCGCCCTTGGGAAGGATGAAAGCAACGGGCGCGTTAGAGGCGTTGGCCTTTTCGGCAAGGATTTTTCCTAGCGCGGCGCACTCGTCCTTGTTCGTTCGCATGAGCGTAACCATCGGATTCCATACGGAGAGTTTACGGTCGCCCTGCTTAAACTTGTCAGGCACGGTTTCCATTGCACCAAAATTGACCATATCTAAGCAGCCGGGACAGATGACATGGGGTATGCCGGCGATTCCGGGACCATCCAGGCGCTCGGGGCCCGCTGTCAAAGAGCCGCCGCAGTATTCATCAGCCCATTCAGTGGTTGTAATGTCCAGAACCGCAACGGCAACGCCCTCCTTAATAAGCGATTCCATTGCCCGTCCGCCTCCGCCTGTAGCATGGAAAACAAGGGATTCAAACCCTCTATCCTTTAACAGACGTGTGCATTCTTCCACACAAGCCGTCGTGTTACCAAACATAGACAGCATCACGATGGGCTGATCGTTGGCATCGACGATGGGATCAGTGGCAACCATCCCACAAATTGCTCCGGCGGCACGCGAAATGATTAAACGGGAAAACCGGTTTATGCCGCTGATATCAACGATAGAGGGAAAGAGCAGAATGTCCTTGGAACCAACGTATGCGCTGGTATCGCCGGAGGCCAGGGTGGTGACGCATACTTTGGGAAATCCTACAGGTAGACCTTGCATTGCTGTGGTAGCAATGGAGGTGCCGCCGCCTCCGCCCATGCTGACGATGCCATGAATTTTGCCTTCTTTGTACAGCTCTTGGCAAAGGATGCGGGCCCCTGCGCACATAACCGCCATTGCCGCGCCCCGATCGCCTTTTTGGCGTAGCTCAGAAAGTTCTACGCCGCCGCGGCGTGCCACTTCATCTGCCGGAATATGAACAGGAAACAAATTTGTTGCGCCAAGCACGCCTGTGTTCATGGTGAGCACGCTGCTTCCGCGGCGCTTGAGTTCTCTATACAGATATGCGAACTCATTTCCTTTTGAGTCAAACGTTCCTAACATTAGGATAATTTTTTCCATAAATGCACCGCCAATTTCACATATCTTGCTATGGAAGCGCCCAGTTCACCGTCATCAGCAACGTTACTTTTTCCAAAGCATCGGACTTTTCATTTATTTTCTGAAACCGAATTCGTTTTCGTCACTTCGGATTATAGCATGCATTATCCAAAATGTAAAGTCCTTTGTGATAATTATTTATGATAATTTTTTAATAATTTTTATTATTATTATGATAATAAAACAAGGAAACATGTGCCGTTTCCTTGTTTGTGCAATGTTTCCGTTTTTAAGTGTTCCTTTTCGTTAACCGCACGGACCCGCCGTATAATTATCGTAGTATTGGTGCATGATTGCAACGCGCTTGAAGGGCATGTTGCTTCTGTTGATTCTGTCCAGCAGCATATACACCGCTTCTTTTCCGAAACCGCTTTTGTCAATTCCCATTCCAGATACGGCGATGGCCCCAACATCCCGGGGGTCATTATTAAAGGAAACAATTGAAACGTCCTCCGGGACGCGCATCTGCAAAAGGCTGCTGGCCCGCATTACCAAATTAACAATCGTATCATTCTCACACAAAATGGCCGTTGGAAGAACCCCAGTGTTCTTCTGGAGCTGCCAGTGCCGCATCAGCTGCTGCAAATCCTGCAAATCCGCCAAAGCAAGCTGCTCCATCAATTCCAGGCCTTGCTCCGCCAGCTTTTGCTTAACGCCATCCAGGCGGTGCTTCGCCGACGGCCTGCTGCCATCCCCGTAGTATACAAATTTTCGGTGTCCCCAGTCCAGCAGCTTTTGGCATAACGCACGGCTGCTTTCTATATCCGCACAGTACAGGCAATCCATTTGAAACATATCCTCCG
>JALEIQ010000029.1 GCA_022769795.1 Clostridiales bacterium | reverse complement strand
TACAAGCCTGATTTTGAGGCGCTGCTGCCAAAGGTAACCGTGCAGGAAGTATGAAAACAGTTTTTGAACGAAGCTTCATTCGCAGCGGACGAAAGCATGAGCTGTTGCTGAAGGACGAGCTGATTGGCCTTCGGCCGCGCGAATACTACGGTGGCCTTTCCAGGCTCGGGGGCGCCAAATCGTTTGTGTTTGATATTATCGACCGCGATACAGGCAAAACCGCTGGTGAGATTGCTCTGCGCTTAGGCGAGGATGAAAGCCTGTTTTATTTGGGCCATATCGGCTATCATATCGATCCGCCGTTTCGCGGCAGGCACGCAGCCTTGCATGCCTGCCGCCTTTGCGCGCCTATTTTTTTGGAGCTTGGTATGCGCACGCTTATCATCACCACGGATGAGGATAACCCGCCGAGCATACGCACCTGTGAAAGACTTGGCTGTGTTCTAGAAAGCACGGTTGACGTGCCGCAATGGTGCCAGCGTGAGTTTGGAATTAGCGCCAGAAAACGCCGCTATTTTTTTGAAGTTCCTCACAGCTAAGCGCACAAAATGCGGTTACGGCTTTTCTTTTTGCATAAGATAGGGTAAAATACGTTGGGATGATTCGGAAAGGTGGTGCTTCTTTGGAAGTTACGATTCAGGACTGCCGTATTTTCTACCGCTACCTGCAAACGGAAGCGGCGGAAGGCCCTGTGATTTTGCTGCTGCACGGCTGGGGCTGCGACGGTTCCATCTTTTCCTTTATTGAAAGCGGGCTGGCGGAAAAGGCGTCCGTACTCACGGTGGATTTTCCCGGCCATGGAAAAAGCGGAGAACCGCCCGTACCCTGGGGCGTGCCGGAATACGCCGGGCAGATGAAAGCTTTGCTGGACATGCTGAGCATCGAAAAGGTGCGTGTGGTGGCCCACTCCTTTGGCGCGCGCGTGGCGATCTATCTGGCTTCGCAGTATCCAGACCTGATTGAAAAGATGGTCGTTACGGGCGGCGCAGGCATTCGCAAGCCGGTAACCGAAAGCCAGCGCAAGCGTCAGGCAAGGTATAAGCGCATCAACGGCTTTCTAAACGCCCTCAAGCGCGTTCCCTTTTTGGCCGGGTTGATTGAAAAATGGCAGGCCGCTTTGCGCAAGCGCTATGGTTCGGCAGACTACAACCGTTTGAATGAGAATATGCGCAAAACGCTTGTAAAGGTCATCTCGCTTGATCTTTTGCCACTCCTCAAAAGCATTCAGTCGCCAACGCTGCTGATATGGGGAAGCGCGGATACGGAAACGCCACTATGGATGGGGCAGCAAATGGAAAAGGAAATTCCGGACGCGGGGCTTGTGGTTTTTGAAGGGCGTTCGCACTTTGCCTTTATTGAGGAATGGCAACGCTTTTTAACGATTGTGAAGCACTTCTTTTGGGGAGGGCAGGCTGCATGAATCCAAATATGACGCTTGTACGCTGGCTTACCCTGCTTGTTCCTGTGGCTTGCTGCCTGTTTGCATCCAGAGGGCTTCTGCATTATTTTCAGTTGGAAAGTTATCAGTTCCCGGGCTTTTTCCGAACCCTGAAGCGTAACCGTATCCATAGTTTGCTGCCGGGGGTTTGCTCCGCAGCGTCCTCGCTTTTGCTGCTCTATTTCTTTGATCTTCTGGCGCTGCGCGACGCGGCTCAATGGATTGCCGTCGCCGCCATGTGCGCGTTGCTGCCAGCCGCCTGTGCGTTAGGCTATGCAATCGGGCGTGCGTTTTCGGAAAAGCATGCGAAAAAGAAGTTTGTGTTTACGGGGCGCATCAAGCGGTTATACGTTGTTTTCTTTCTGGTGATGACGCTGGTAAGCTGGCTTTGCGCGCAAACGCCCTGGGCGGCGCTGCCCGCGATGTGGCCGCTCGCTCTGCCGGTGGTGGTGGCGCTCAGCGGGCTGCTGGCCTGGCCGGTTGAAAAGTCGATCAGCGAATGCTATTTCCGTGACGCGCGGAAGAAGCTTCTTGCCAATCCGAATTTGATTCGCATAGGCATCACAGGAAGCTATGGAAAAACATCCGTCAAGCATATCCTGGGAACCATTTTGGGAGAAAAATATCCCACGCTGATTACGCCCGCCAGCTTCAATACCCCAATGGGCGTTACCAGGGCCATACGCGAAAGGCTCACCCCCTCCTATCAGGTGTTTGTTGGGGAAATGGGCGCGCGTCATGTGGGCGATATCAAGGAGATGTGCCGCCTGGTGCATCCAAGCGTCGGCATTATCACCTCCGTTGGCCCGCAGCATCTGGAAACCTTTAAGACCATTGAGCGCGTAGCAAAAACCAAATATGAGCTTATCGAGGCGCTGCCGGAAGAAGGCGGGCACGCATACTTTTTTGATGACGGCGCGTTTTGCACGAAGATGTACGAAAAGACCCACAAGCTAAAAACGCTTTGCGGCTTCAACGCCCAAACCGCGGACTGCTGGTGCGAGGACGTGCGCGTATCCCCGCAGGGCAGCGCGTTCCGGCTGCACATTCGTGGAAAGGGCAGTGTGGAATGCCATACCCGCCTGCTGGGGGAGCATAGCATCCAAAACATTTTGCTGGCAGCTGCGGCGGCCAGCGATCTGAACCTGACGCTGAAGCAGATTGCGCATGGAATTGAAAAGCTTGAGCCCGTTAAGAACCGTTTGGAGCTGATGACGTATCCGGGCAGCTTCACCATCATCAACGACGCTTTCAACTCCAACCCGGTAGGCGCGAAAGCCGCGCTGAAAGTGCTCAAGGGCTTTCCAAGCCGCCGCATCATCATCACTCCCGGCATGGTGGAGCTTGGCGCGCAGGAAGCGGAATACAACCGCGACTTTGGCCGCGAAATGGCCGGTTGCGTGGACATTGCCATCATTGTTGGCAAGAAGCGCGCCATGCCGATTATCGAGGGGTTGAAGGACGCGGGATTTCCCGAAAATGCCATTCACCGTGTAGACAGCCTGGATGAATCCACAAAGCTGCTGCATACACTTGTTTTGCCTACGGACACCGTGCTTTATGAAAACGACCTTCCCGACCATTATCAGGAAGCATAAGTGGAGGAATAGAAGTTATGAGTAAAATACAGCTTGGCGTACTCTTTGGCAGCCGCAGCTGCGAGCATGAGGTATCCATTATCAGCGCGGTACAGCTAATGCGCGCCGCAGACCGTCAAACCTATGACGTTATCCCGGTTTACATCAGCAAAAAGGGGGAGTGGTTCACGGGGGACCCTCTCTTTGATATCGCTACCTACACTCCCTTTGATGAAAACCGCAAGGGAATTGTTCGGGTAAGCCTGGATTTGACCAGCGGCTCCGGCGCGCTTACCCGGCTTGAGCACGGCAAGGGACTGCTTGCGAAGGACAAAGAGGTAATCGTAGCCAGGCTGGATTGCGTGATTCCCGTTTTCCATGGCATGCATGGCGAGGACGGCACCATTCAGGGGCTTTTGGAGCTATGCAACATTCCCTATGCCAGCTCCGGCGTTGGCGCAAGCGCGTTGGGAATGGATAAAGTGTACATGAAGCAATATTTCCGCGGAGCGGGCTATCCCGTTTTGCCAAGCTGCTGGTTCCTGCGTCGCGCCTGGGAAAAGAATTCGCCGGCCGTGCTTGACGAGGTGGAAAAGCAGCTGCCTTACCCTGTATTCGTAAAGCCCGCCTCGCTTGGCTCCTCCATTGGCGTGAGCAAGGCCAAGGATCGCAAGGAACTGGAGGAAGCGCTTGAACTGGCCTTTGAGTTTGATCGCAAGGTGCTTGTGGAGCAGGGCCTCAACGAACCGTTGGAGCTGAACTGCTCCGTGCTTGGTTACAATGGCGAGGCAAAGGCCAGCGAAATTGAAATGCCTATTTCCGGCGGCGATTTGCTCACTTTCATGGACAAATACATGGGCGGAAGCGCCAGCAAGGGCATGGCTTCGCTCAAGCGTGTGCTGCCCGCACCCATTGAACCCGAACTGCGCGACAGAATTCAGAAGCTGTCCATCGATATCTTTAACGATATGGATTGCAAGGGCGTGGTACGCATCGATTACATGTATGACGCGCCTAGCGGGAACTTGTACATTACGGAAATCAACACCATACCCGGTTCTCTGGCGTTTTATCTATGGGAGCCGTGCGCAGTGCCCTATAGCATGCTGATTGATAAGATGGTGGAGTGCGCGATGGAAGCGCAGCGCGATAAGGACAACAGCAACTACGCCTATACCTCCGATATTTTGAATAACATTTCGCTTGGAGGCAAAGTCGGCGCCAAGACAGGCCTGAAGAACGCCTGATTTACAAAGGAGCACTATGGTTGAGCTATCGCAAATCAAGGATCCGTCGGATATTCGCAGCCTAAGCCGCGAAGAATGCGAGGATTTGGCGGATGATATACGCACGAAGATCATCCAGACTGTTGCCAAAAACGGCGGTCATCTTTCTTCCAATCTGGGCGTTGTGGAAATTACCTTGGCGCTGCACCGCAAACTGGATACGCCGCGTGATAAGATTGTTTTTGACGTTGGTCATCAGGCATATGCGCATAAGCTGCTAACGGGCCGATACGACCGCTTTGACACGCTGCGTACCTATGGCGGCATTTCTGGTTTTCCCCGCCGGTGTGAAAGCGTGTATGACTGCTTTGAGGCCGGACACGCCTCCACGGCTATTTCCGCAGCGCTTGGCATGGCGCGCGCTAGGGATGCGCTGGGCGAGGACTATCACGTGGTCGCGGTCGTGGGCGACGGCGCGCTTACGGGCGGCATGTGCTATGAGGCTTTGAATGATTGCGGGAATACCAAGACGCGCCTGATTGTGATTTTGAATGATAATGAAATGTCCATCGCCCAAAACGTAGGGGCGTTGAGCAAGCATTTATCCAACCTTCGTGCCAGTTCAGGATGGAATAACACCAAAAAACATGTTAAAACCAATTTAAGCAGGATGCCCCTGCTTGGCGAACCGCTCTACCGCGTGATTCACACGGCGAAAAGAATGATTAAGAGCGCCTTTGTGGACGAGGGCTTTTTCTCCGCGCTGGGCTTTCGATATTTAGGCCCTATTGATGGAAATGATTTGGGCGCTGTGGAAAAAATACTGGAACAGGCAAAGCAATTTGATGAGCCGGTGGTCATTCATTGCATTACCAAAAAGGGGTATGGCTACAACCGCGCCGAACGCATGCCGGAGGCCTTTCACGGCACGCCTCCCTTTTTGGTGGAAAGCGGCGAGGTAAGCACAGCCACCAGGCATACCAACGGTGAAATTGCAAACAAAACGCTGCTTTCGCTTGCAAAGGAGGATAAGCGAATAAGCGTTATAACGGCGGCCATGCCCTTGGGCACTTGCACGGACCTTTTTCAAGAGGCGTTTCCCAAACGCTTTTACGACGTGGGCATCGCCGAGGAGCATGCCGTAACCCTGTGCGCGGGCATGGCGTCCGGAGGGCTGCGCCCCTTCTTCTTCGTCTACTCGACCTTTTTACAGCGCGGATATGACCAGGTGCTTCACGACGTATGTATACAAAACCTGCCTGTGGTGTTTATGCTGGATCGGGCGGGCATTTCCAATGAGGACGGGCAATCGCATCAGGGGCTTTACGACTTTGCCTATTTGCGCCATATTCCGAATATGACGGTGCTTGCTCCGGCGGATGGGGATGAGCTTGTTCAAATGATAGAGGCGGCCTTGGCGTTCAACGCGCCCTGCTCGATTCGCTATCCCAAGAATGCGGTAAGCCTGCCGGAAGGATATTCGGTTCCCGGCTTTCAAATTGGAAAATGGCAAACGCTTCGGCCCGGCAGCCAGGCCTGCCTGTTGAGCGTTGGCACAATGACGGCCGCTGCTCTGCGCGTGGCGGATGCTTTGGAAGCCGAGGGAATCTCCCTATGCGTGATAAACGCTTCCACGGTAAAGCCGCTGGATAAAGCCTGCCTGAACGATGTGTTTGCGCAAAACACGCCAGTTTTTACCCTGGAGGAGCACGTTTTCATGAGCGGCTTTGGCAGCGCGGTATTGGAATATGCGGCGGCCTCTCAGGCAGGCGCTCAAATTGTGCCCATTGCGGTAGAGGATCGTTTTGTACAGCATGGCGATCACAAGCATTTGCTGATAGACGTTCACTTAGACGATGCGAGCATAGCGGAAAAAATCAAGGCAACGCTTGCCGGAAAGGAGGCATCACATGGCTGATAAGCTGCGCGCTGATTTGGCGCTTGTTCGCCAGGGGCTTGCGCTCAGCCGCGAAAAAGCCCAGGCGCTGATTATGGCAGGCAGCGTCTATTTGAAAGAGGTTAAAATTAACAAGGCTTCCGAAAAAATTTCGGAAGGCGACGAGCTGACCGTGCGAGGACATGTGCATCCCTTTGTAGGCAGGGGAGCCCTCAAGCTGGATAAAGCGCTGCGGGTGTTTCAGGCGGATGTGCGCGGCGTTACAGCCATGGATATCGGCGCGGCAACCGGCGGATTTACCGATGTTTTACTGAGAAACGGCGCCGCTCATGTATATGCCATCGACGTTGGGTACGGCCAGCTGGATTGGAGCATCCGCAACGACGAACGGGTGACGGTTATGGAGCGTACTAACGCGCGTTACCTCACAAGCCGGGAAATTCCCTGCACGCCTGAGGTAACGGTTATGGACGTATCCTTCATTTCCGTAAAGCTGATTTTGCCCGTGGCAGCTTCCCTGATGCAGCAGCGCGGGCGGTTTTACATCCTTATTAAGCCTCAGTTTGAGGCTGGCAGGGAACATGTGGGGAAAAAGGGCGTTGTACGCGACCCTGCTGTGCATAGGCAGGTTATCGCGGATATTGCGGAGTTTGCGCCAGGCTTCGGCTACCGCATGGCCCAGCTTGATTTTTCACCCATCACAGGCCCGGAAGGAAATATAGAATATCTGGCGGAGCTGCTCCCGGGTGTTGACGGCGGCGTAACGGCTGAACGCATTGAACAGGTTGTATCCCAGGCGCATGCCACCCTCGGAAAGCCGTGAAACGCCGCGATTGTTGCATAGATATACAAAATATGTTATACTAGCTCTCGGAAAGGCGGATAGTTGCAAATGAGAACGATATATATGCTTATGCATAAGCACAAGCCGGATGCCGATGGATTGGCCCGCCGGGTGATCGACTCGTTTGCACGCGTTGGCATATCCGTTTCGGCAGAGCCTTGGTTGGTTCAGCGTTTGGGCGAGGAAAGCGGTATACGGGCTGGTATGCCGCAGGCATGCGATGCAATCGTGGCGGTTGGCGGCGACGGCACGCTGCTTCGCGCCAACGAGGTTGCCGTTGAGCATGCTATACCGCTGTTGGGCGTGAATGTGGGCCGTGTGGGTTTTTTAGCTGAGGTAGAGCTGGACAAGCTCGATGACGCCTGCAAGTGCTTGGCGGACAACCGCTACGAGCTGGACGAGCGCATGATGCTCAAAGCAGAAAAGGACGGCAAAACGATGCTTGCGCTCAATGATGTGGTGGTAAGCCGGGGCGGATATTCCCGGCTGATTGGCATTAACGCCTGGGTGGATGGCGATCAGATCGGTCGTTTTATCGCCGACGGGCTGATTGTTTCCACACCGACGGGCTCTACAGGTTATTCGCTTTCAGCGGGCGGACCTATTGTATGCCCGGAGGTTGCGTGCATGCTGGTTACGCCCATTTGCGCCCATTCCCTCCAGCACAGGCCGGTGGTGACATCCTCCTCGCAGACCATCACCATTCAGCTGGATGACGATTACCATGCCATGATCGCGGCGGACGGGCGCGAACCCATACGGTTTCAAAGCGGGCAGACCCTAACCATTACGCGCTCACCCCAGCCCGCTCGTTTTATTCGTCTGGAACCAAGGAGCTTTTTCAGTACCATTCGGGTTAAGCTGTCCGAATGGAGTCAAGGAGCGTGCAACAAATGAAATCTGCCCGGCAAATCGCCATTTTGGAGCTGATAGGGGAAAGCAGCATTGAAACACAGGAGGAGCTTGCCAAAGCTCTCCGCAATCGCGGTTTCCAGGTGACGCAGGCAACCGTATCGCGCGACATCAAAGAGCTGCGTTTGGTCAAGGCGCTTTCGCCAGACGGTACGTATCACTATGCAACGGCCGATAAAAGCGGCAGCGGCCTCAACGAGCGGCTTGTGCGCATGTTCAGCGAAACGGTTGTGAGCATGAATTCCGTCTATAACCAAATCGTTTTGCGCACGCTTCCCGCGAGCGCAAACATTGCGGCTGAAGCCATCGACAGTCTGCGATGGCCGGAAATTTTGGGCACCATTGCCGGCGACAATACCATTTTGCTGATTGTGCGAAGCGTGGAAGAAGTGACAACCGTTAGGGAGCGCCTGAACGCCATGATGCGCCGTTCGGAGCGATGAAAGGGAGTACGGTTTATGCTGGTGTCAATGACCGTGCGCAATATCGCGCTGATTGAAAACCTGCAAATTGATTTTCATAAGGGCATGAATGTGCTCAGCGGTGAAACCGGCGCTGGTAAGTCCATCATTGTGGACAGTATCAATCTTGTTTTGGGGGGACGGGCGGACAGAGGGCTGATTCGCTCAGGATGCGAAAAGGCGAGCGTCGAGGCGCTTATGGACATTTCTGCGTGCCCCCAGGCGCTCGAGGTGCTCAGAGAGCAGCAAATTGATGCTGACGGCAGCCTTTTGAGCATCCAGCGCGAGATTTCTACCGAAGGACGGAATATTTGCCGAGTTTGCGGCGTAATTGTACCGCTTACCTATTTGCGGGGGCTTACCGCGCTGCTGGTGGACGTGCATGGCCAGCATGAGCATCAAAGCCTGTTGGATAACAAAAACCATATGGCTTTTCTGGATTCCTTTGGCGACGAGGATTTTTTGGCGCAAAAGCAGCGTGTGGCGCAGGCCTATGCGGCATGGCGCGAGAGCAGCGCGCGGTTTTCCGCGCTGCGCAAGCAAAATGCACAGCGGGAGGAGCGTCAGGAATATTTAACCAGCCGCGTGAATGAGCTTAACGAGGCTCAGCTTGCCACAGGCGAGGCGGAAAAGCTTGTGGCTGAAAAGACGCGTTTTGCCAGTGCCGAAAGGATTGACGGCGCGGTACGAAGCGCATATGAGCTGGTTATGGGCGGCCAGCGCGAAAAAAGCGCAATGGATAAGCTGCAAAGCGCCTGCGACGCCATGCGGCGGATTGAGGAATTGGATACGCGCTTCAAGGACTTGGCGGATCGCTTGGCCTCCGCATATTATGAGGTGGAGGAAACGGGTATCGAATTAAGAAATATCCTTGAAAAGGAGAGCTTCGACCCCGTTCGAAACGAAGAAATTCAGGAACGGCTGGATCTGATACGCAGGCTTGAGCGGCGCTATGGCATGACCGCCGATGAACTGGTTGTATACCATGAGGAAATGCGCGACGATCTGAACCGCCTGGGCGGTATGGAGGAACGCTTGAAGCGCGCCGAAGCCGAGTATAAGCAGAAGCTGCTTGCGTATAGAACCGAGGCAGGCAAGCTTACCGAGGCGCGCAAGCGGCTGGCCGGCACCTTTGAAGAAACAATGCAAAGCCAGTTAAAGGAGCTTGGCATGCAGAACACCCGCTTTGCGTGCGTGTTCGAACAGCCCGGGCCGGATCAAAAGAAGGTGCCCACGCCAAACGGCGACGATCACGTGTGCTTCTACATTGCGCCCAATCCGGGCGAACCTTTGAAGCCGCTGGATAAGACCGCTTCCGGAGGCGAGCTGTCCAGGCTGATGCTGGCTATGAAAGCGGCGGGGGCCGAGCATGACGGTATTCCCTGTATGATTTTTGACGAGATTGATACAGGCATCAGCGGCCATGTTGCCAGCGTTGTGGCGCAAAAGATGGCTGCCATTGCAAGATATCACCAGGTGCTGTGCGTAACGCACCTGGCGCAGATCGCCGCGATGGCGGACGCGCAGTTTCTGGTATGCAAGCAGGTGAGCGGAGGTCGCACGCATACCGCGGTTTCGTCGCTAAGCGGCGACGCACGCGTTATGGAAATCGCGCGCCTGATCGGCGTTACTCAACAGCAGCAGGAAAGCGGCGTCGCGCATGCGCGCGCGATTCTTTCGTCCTCCAAGGAATGGAAGCGGCAATCCTTTTTGTGATATTCGGCAGAATCGTTTTGTGAAATTAAAAACAGCTCTTTTCGCACCACGAAAGTTGTGCTATACTAATAACTAGGTCTATTGCCAAAACAGTTCAGGAAGGACGAGGAAGCATGAGCACCGTACATAGTTTTCCCGGCGGAATCCATCCGCATGAGGGAAGGGGCGGCAAGGCCGTTACGGCAGGTCTGCCAATCGTTGAGGCTCCCCAGCCTTCGCGCGTGGCTATTCCGCTGCAGCAGCACATTGGCGCTCCCTGCAAGCCGCTGGTAGCCAAGGGCGATACGGTAAAGGTAGGTCAAATGATCGGCGAGCCCGTGGGAGCAATGAGCGCTGCGGTACACGCATCCGTTTCCGGCCGTGTGGTAGATTGCCAGCCCTGCATCCTGGCAAACGGCACGCAGCAGATGTGCGTGATTATTGACAACGACTTTCGGGATGAATGGGTACCGCTCAAGCGGGTTGAAAACCCCGAGAGCATGACCGTCGCGGAGCTTTCCGACATGGCGCGCAGCATGGGTATCGTCGGCCTAGGCGGAGCTACTTTCCCCACAGCGGTAAAGGTGAATGTGCCCGCTGAAAAGAAGGTGGACACGCTTGTGCTCAACGGCGCGGAATGCGAGCCCTATCTTTCGGCGGATCATCGGCTGATGCTGGAGCAGGCCGAAAAGATTATCTCCGGCGCGCGCATTGTTCAAAAGGCGCTTGGAATTGAGCGCGTCTATATCGGCATTGAGGACAATAAGCTCGATGCGGTTGAGACCATGAAAAAGGCCAGCCAGCAATATGGCGATTTTCAGGTTGTCGCGCTCAAGACCAAGTATCCGCAAGGCGGTGAAAAGCAGCTGGTTTATGCCCTTACGGGCCGCAAGGTGCGCATGGGCGGCCTGCCGCTGGATGTGGGCGTGATTGTTACCAATGTGGCCACCTGCCATGCGATTTGCCGGGCTGCCTATGAGGGACGGCCCATCGTTGACCGCGTTGTGACGGTTGGCGGCTGTGTAAAGAAGCCCGCGAATTACCTGGTTCGCATCGGCGCTCCGGTTGAATGGCTGATTGATATGTCCGAGGGCCTTGAGGATGACACGAAGATGCTCATCTATGGCGGCCCGATGATGGGCATGGCCATTAGCCGCGAGGATATCCCGATTACCAAAGGCTGCAGCGGCATTCTGGCGTTGGACAACTCCGGCACTTTGGATGAGGAGCAGCCCTGCATTCGCTGTGGCCGCTGCATCAACGCCTGTCCCATGCAGCTTGCGCCTACGGAAATTGACCGCTATGTTCGCAAGGACATGTTTGACGCCGCCGAAAAGATCAATGCGATGAACTGCATTGAATGCGGCGCTTGCACATGGAGCTGCCCCGCCCGCCGCAACCTGACGCAGAGCTGCCGGGTGGCCAAGCGTATCATTACTCAGCGGCGCAAGGAAGCCGCTGCAAAGAAAGGAGCCAACTGATATGCAAAGGAAACTGGCTGTATCGTCGTCTCCTTTCCTGCGGAATACCGCGGTTTCCACACGCAGGCTGATGGGGGACGTCGTCATCGCGCTGCTTCCTACGGCGCTTGCGGCCGTATGGTTCTTTGGCGCGCCGGCGCTTGGACTGATTCTTGTATCCGTCGCTTTTGCCGTGCTTTCCGAAATGGTTTATGAACGGCTTACGCATCAAAAGAACACGATTTCCGACCTGAGCGCGGTTGTTACCGGCTTGCTGCTGGCCTTCAACTTGCCCGCGAACGCGCCTTGGTGGATGGCCGCTATCGGTTCCGTGATTGCCATCGTGCTGGTTAAGCAGATGTTCGGCGGCATCGGCCAAAACTTCATTAACCCCGCCTTGGCCTCTCGCACCATTCTTATGCTTTCTTGGGCGGGGCTGATGGCTGCTACAGCCATGCCAAACGGCGGGCAGCTTTTTGGCCTTGGCAGCGCCCCTGTGGACGCGGTCGCTTCCGCCACGCCGCTGGTAAACAGCAGCTACTCGCTGTGGCAGCTGTTCATTGGCGATGTTCCCGGCATGCTGGGCGAAACCTGTAAGCTTACCCTGCTGCTTGGCGGAATCTACCTGATCGTGCGCCGCGTTATCGACTGGCGCGTGCCGGTAGCCTTCATCGGCACGGCCTTCATCCTGTTCTGGATTCAAACCGGCGTGATCTATTCTGTAGAAAGCGGAACTGAGAACGCGCTTTACCAAATTCTTAGCGGCGGTTTGATGTTGGGCGCTTTCTTCATGGCAACGGATTACGTAACCTGCCCGATGACCAAGTTGGGCCGGGTATTTATGGGCGTTGGCTGCGCTGCGATTCTGTTTGTGATTCGCGCCTTCAACACCAGCTATCCCGAGGGATGCTCGTTCGGCATTCTGTTCATGAACGTATTAACGCCCTTGATTGATAAGTGGACGGCTCCGCGCAGCTTTGGCACCGTTAAGCCGCCTAAGGCCACAAAAACGAAGGCTGGCAAGGATAGCAAAGGGGGTGCGCAGGCATGAAGAAGCAATCCATCGGTCATGTGTTTATGAACGGCCTGCTCAAGGAGAACCCGACGTTCCGCCTGCTGCTTGGCATGTGCCCGACGCTTGGAATATCAACCGCGGCCTCGCAGGGAATAGGCATGGGCTTGGCCACCACATTCGTATTGGTATTTTCCAACATGGTTATTTCTTTGCTTCGCAAGGTAATACCCGAGCGCGTGCGCATTCCCAGCTTCATCGTGATTATCGCCACGTTTGTAACCATCATCGACCTGATTATCAAGGCATATTTGCCTTCCATGTCCAGCTCGCTGGGTATTTACATCCCGCTCATCGTTGTAAACTGCATCATTTTTGCCCGTGCGGAGGCGTTTGCCTTCAAAAACCCCGTTCTTCCTTCCATTGTGGATGGGTTGGGCATGGGCCTGGGCTTTACTTGCTCGCTTACCTTGCTCTCCTCTGTGCGTGAAATCATCGGCAGCGGAAAGTGGTTTGGCATGCAGGTTATGCCCGCGGGCTACCATCCCATGTCTGTAATCACCAGCCCCACCGGCGGCTTCCTGACGCTGGGTATTCTGATCCTGGTCGTCAACGCCGTGGTCAAGTACATTGAAAAGCGTAAAAAAGCGAAAACAGGGGAGGGGATTGCATGAATGACCTGCTTTTGATCGTCATTGGCAGCGTGCTGGTGAATAACTTCGTCATGTCGCAGTTCCTGGGTATCTGTCCGTTCCGGGGTGTTTCCAAAAAGACGGAAACGGCGCTGGGCATGGGCATGGCCGTTACCTTCGTTATGGCGCTGGCTTCGCTGATCACCTATCTGATTCAGGCTTATCTGCTGGTGCCGTTTAAGCTTGAATATATGCAGACTATCGCATTTATTCTTGTTATCGCCGTACTTGTGCAGATTGTGGAAATCGCATTGAAGAAGATCAGCCGTTCGTTGTATCAGGCGCTGGGCGTATACCTGCCGTTGATTACCACCAACTGCGCCGTGCTGGGCGTTGCGTTGCTCAATACGCGCCAGGGGTACAACCTGATTGAGTCCGTGGTCAACGGTACAAGCGCCGCTATCGGCTTCACGATTGCCATTGTGATGTTTGCAAGCATCCGCGAGCGGCTGGCGGCCAGCAATATGCCCAAATGGATGGACGGCTTCCCTGGTGCGTTGATTACCGCTGGCCTGATGTCGCTGGCGTTCCAGGGCTTCTCTGGCCTGATCCACTAAGAAAGGAGAGGCTCACAAATGCTGGATATATTGACCGGTGTATTGGCGTTGGGCGGTATTGGCCTTGTGTTTGGGTTGCTGCTGACCTTGGCCAACAAGATTTTTGAAATTCCTTCCGATCCCAAGCGCGACGCGGTGCGCAACGCGCTGCCCGGAGCAAACTGCGGCGGCTGCGGTTTCGCCGGCTGCGACGCATTGGCGGATGCCATTGCGGCAGGTACGGCTCCTGTGAACGCCTGCCCTGTGGGCGGTGCTGCCGTTGCAGGTGAAATCGCCAAGATTATGGGCGTAGAGGCCGCCGAGGGGCAGGTGCGCAATGTCGCTACCGTGGTGTGCCAGGGTTCCACCGACCGTTGCAAGAATAAGTTTGATTACCATGGCATCCAGGACTGCGTGGCAGCTTCCCTGGTGAATGATGGTAACCGCGCTTGCAAATACGCTTGTCTGGGGTTGGGCACCTGTGTAAAGGCCTGCAAATTCGATGCTATTCATATTGATGAACGCACTGGAATTGCAAAGGTAGACCCTGAAAAGTGCACCAGCTGCGGCGCATGCGTGCGCGCCTGCCCCAAGAATGTGCTCAGCCTACAGCCTGAAACTGAGCCTGTGCGTTTGCTCTGCCGTGCTGCGGAGGAAGGCCATCTTGTAAGCGATAATTGCAAAATCGGCTGTGTTGGCTGTGAAATGTGCAAAAACGCTTGTAAGTTTGGCGCGATTACCATGGTAAATCATCTGCCCGTGATTGACTATGATAAGTGCGTCGGCTGCATGATGTGCGCTGAAACGTGTCCGAACGGTTCGCTGTGGGGCGATTTTGACAATCGTAAGATTGCTGAGATCAACCGTGATTTGTGTATCGGCTGCACGATTTGTAAGCGCACCTGCCAGTTTGAGGCCATCTCCGGCGAACTGAAGCAGGTTCACGAGGTGAACGAGGCCTGCACCGGATGTGGTCAGTGCGCCGCGAAGTGTCCCAAGAAGGCAATTACAATGCATGTGCGCGAGCATGCGCGCGATGCGAACGCCAAGGTTGGCACAACGCCCACAAAACCGGCTGTACTCAAGAATTGATGAAAAGCGGCGGCTATATCAGCCGCCGCTTTTTCAGAGAAACGAATGGGGGATACCTGCAATGAAGGTTGGATTTATTGGAGCCGGCAATATGGGCGGCGCGATTATGAAGGGCGCTTTTCAAAAAGGCTTCCTTAAACCCTATGAAACCATGGTTTATGACGTGAGCGAGCAGCAGCTTGCGGCGCTTACAGCCGCTTATCCCGTACAGGTGGCGGAAAGCAACATCCATCTGGCGAAGGAATGCGAGTGGATTATCCTGGCGGTGAAGCCAATCTATATGCGCGGTGTTCTGGAAGAAATTCAAAAATACACGCGCAATAAAAAGATCATATCCATAGCCGCAGGATGGTCCATGGATATGCTGTTTGATGTGCTTGGCCGTGAAAACAGCGCGCAGGTGCTGCGTGTAATGCCAAATACGCCCGCGCTGGTAGGGGCTGGATGCACCGCCCTGTGTGAGGAAACAAGCTTTACCAAAGCCTCGCTGGCATGGGCAAGGGATTTGTTTGCAACGCTTGGGCTGGTGCTGATTGTGCCGGAAAGGCTGTTTGACGCGGTCGTTGCCGTAAGCGGCAGCAGCCCGGCTTATGTGTTTATGTTTATTGAAGCCATGGCCGATGGCGCCGTAAAACAGGGAATGCCGCGCAAGCAGGCGATTCAGGCGGCTGCGCAGGCCGTGATGGGATCGGCAAAAATGGTATTGGAAACGGGCGAGCATCCAGCCGTGCTAAAGGACAACGTATGTTCTCCCGGCGGTACAACCATTGAAGCTGTGGAAGCGCTTGAAAAAGGAAACTTCCGCGGTACCGTTATGCAGGCAATGGAAGCATGCGTGAAGAAGAACCAGCGGATGACCATGGCCAGCGATAGGAGAAGAAAGCTATGACGGAAGGAAGGCCAAAGCGCAGGGTTCAACTGTATACAGACGGCGCTTGCTCCGGAAATCCGGGGCCGGGCGGTTGGGGCTGTATCCTGAGCTATAATGGAAAAACCAAAGAGATGTCGGGCCACATGCCCAATACCACAAATAATCGTATGGAGATTTTTGCGGTAATCAGCGGCATTGGCGCGTTAAAAGAACCGTGTATTATTGATATTTATTCCGATTCTGCATATACTGTTAATGCGTTCAACGACCATTGGCTGGATAACTGGCAAAAGAATGGGTGGGTCAACAGCAAAAAACAACCCGTTGAAAACAGCGACTTGTGGAAGCTGTTATTGCAGATCATCCGAATCAAGAAGCATGAGGTTTTTTTCCATAAGGTGAAAGGGCATGCGGACAATCCCTGGAATAACCGCTGCGATGAGCTTGCCACGGATGCAATCAAAGAATATCGGCGTATGAACGGCGAAGAGGTGGAGGAAGCCGGTAAGCGTCCGAACGTTCCAGCGGCCGGAGAAAAGTAGAACGAGAAAGAAGGATAATATCAAACAACGGACTTCGAGCGTGTACGTTACAACGTTTGAAGTCTTTTGTTTTTTACTTGCATGAAGATGCGCTTAGCCAATAATTTGCGCCTTGACAGCAGGGGGAGAAAGGGATATACTTAGCTAGAACTTTTCGCTAAAGAACACTTTTACGAATAATTGGGGGGCAAAATGGCGGATATCACTTATCAGGAACGATTAGGTGCAGAACGTACTGAAAAAGTACGCCGGATGCTGCGTTTGCTTCCGGCATCCTGTGCCGATTTTATCAATAGCATCACGATGACCACAAGCCCGCTCACTCGTTTGGCTTACACCATCGATTTACAGACGTTTTGCGACTATGCCGCAAAGGAACTGCCCTATTTTGCGTCTAAATCGCCTCGCGATTGGACAGACGAGGACATAAGCCATTTTATAGCCCGTGATTTGAACGGTTATGCTGACTATTTGACATTGTATTACAAGGATCAGGCCATTGGTGAAACCTTGGAGCAGCAAAAGGTGTTGCGAAATCATGAATGCGGCGTAATGCGCAAGCTATCCTCTCTTAGGTCCTATTTCGATTATCTTTTCAAAAGCGAACGAATCAGCGGAAACATTGCCGCGCTTGTATCTTTGCCCAAGCTGCATGAAAAGCCCATTCTGCATTTGATAGGCCCTGAGATCGAGCGGCTTTTGAGCGTCGCCGAGGACGGCGCAGAGCTCACGCAAACCCAGCAGCGCTTTCATGCCCATACGCGCAAGCGGGACTATGCTATTTTGATGCTGTTTCTTGGCACCGGCATGCGTGTTAGCGAATGTGTGGGCATTAACATTGGCGATTTGGATTTGCAGCAGAACGCTGTGCTGGTTACCCGCAAGGGCGGCAACCAGGTTATCTTGTATTATCCGCAGGAAGTCGCGGATGCGCTGAATGCCTACCTTGCGGAACGTAAGCAAATAGAAACGGCTGTGAAAGCCGATGAGAACGCGCTGTTTTTGTCGTTGCAGCGCAAAAGAATCACCCAGCGCGCCGTACAGCTGATGGTGAAAAAATATTGTGCCGTGGCCGTTCCGCTGAAGAAGCGCATGAGTCCCCATAAGCTGCGCAGTACCTATGCCACGCGGCTCTATCATGAAACGGAGGATATTTACCTTGTGGCGGATGCTTTAGGCCATTCTGATGTGAACACAACGCGTCGGCACTATGCGGCCATGAGCGATCAACGCCGCCGGGAAGCTGCGCAAAACATCCATTTGCCGAAGGGCGAATCATCATCCGATGCATCTGCTGCAAATGTCGAGGACGATCAAGTGAAATAGAAACATTCGTTCGCAGACTCTTGCAAATCTACGCCGATTTGTGGTATGCTATAGATATGAAGCGTAAGGAAGTGATACCCATGAGTAATCCACGCGGCGATACACAGGCGCGCATCCTTGCGTATATAGAAAAAGCCACGCTGCAAAAGGGCTATCCCCCATCTGTGCGTGAAATTTGCGACGCTACGGGGCTAAAAAGCACATCGACGGTTCATGGGCATTTGATTCGCCTGGAGAAAAAAGGGCTCTTATACCGCGATTCAATGAAGCCCAGAGCCATATCCGTACCCGTAGACCATCAAATGTACCGCACGGATATGGTGCAGGTGCCTGTTGTGGGCCGCGTAACCGCGGGTATACCGATATTAGCAACGGAGAACATTGAGGATTATATTTCGCTTCCACAGAGTATGCTTGGGGAAGGCGAGCATTATATCCTTTCTGTTCGCGGAGAAAGCATGATTGGCGCGGGCATCATGGATGGCGATTATGTTGTGGTGCGCAAGCAAAACACGGCTTATAACGGCGATATTGTAATTGCTCTCATAGAGGATGACGCAACTGTCAAACGCTTTTACAAAGAAAACGGGGTTTTCCGCCTACAGCCGGAAAACCCTACAATGGAGCCCATCATTGTGCCAGAGGTTTCTATTTTGGGAAAGGTCGTTTCCCTTTATCGCATTTTTTAGGAACTTATGCTAGGGAGTTGATCGCTTATGTCCTGGTGGGAACAAGGCCTTCGCTTGCTATTGGCGGTCGTAATTGGGTGCATTATTGGTATTGAGCGCGAGCGTAAGAACCGGCCTGCCGGTATGCGTACCCATGTTTTGGTGTGCGTAGGCGCATCTATCATTGCGATTATGGAAAGCCTGATGATCGCCGATACCATTACGCTGAATATGAATAATGAAAATACCGGTATCGCCATCAGCTATGGCCGTATCAGCGCACAGGTCATCAGCGGTATCGGCTTTTTGGGCGCTGGCACCATTTTTATCAGCCAAAAGAAAATCGCAGGCCTTACAACGGCCGCTTCCCTTTGGAACGTTGCCTGCCTGGGGTTGGCGGTTGGAATGGGTTACTACGTTATTGCGCTGGCTGGCTGCGCCATTGTTATGATTACGCTGGCGCTGCTCCAGCGCGTGGTTCATGTCAACTCGGTAAAGCATGTGGAGATTAAGTTTATCCATAGAGTCGAAACCATCGCCTTTATTAACGACTACTTTCAAAGCATGGGTGTACGCGTGCTGGATATCGACTTCCATGTGGAGAACAAAGGAAAGTATAACCTGTATACCAATATTTATACTCTGGATATGCAGGGCAAAACAACATACAAGGATATTGTGAACAAACTATCTGAATATGCGAATATACAAGGTATCCGCACCCGGAATACCTGACGTAAATTCTGGCTTGTTTTACGCCGGTTTAAGAAGACATTGTTCCTCTTAAACCGGCTTTTTTGCACCCAGCCACCGTCCACGCATAGCATGGAACATGTAGACCTTATTTGTTTTAGGAGGGATTGCAGATATGAGCGAACGTGTTTCTCCTTTTGCGGCGCTTACGGGCGCGGAAAAGCAAATCAAATGGCTGGAATACCAAAGCATTCGCCTGCCCTACATAGAGGGCGGCATGGAGGCCCCTCTGACCGATGAAGCGACGCAATTGCAGCCCAAAGAAAAAAAGGAGCCTGAGAAGGCTCTGCCTTCCCAGCCTGCCCCTGTGAGTCCTCAACTCGCTTCACAGGGCGCAATCCCCAATGCCGCCGATTTTCAGAAAACACGCCACAGCCAATATGACGCGATCATTGCGCGCATGAAACAGGCGGAGCTTCAAACGCATGGCGCATATAAGCCTATGCTATAGCGCGCGCAGCAGCCTGATAAGCTTTTTACATTGCATGGATGGATTTTTGTTTTCAAGCACAAAGGTGCGCGCGCCTTCGCCAAGGCTGGCAAGCGCCTGCGGGGACCGGGTGAGAAGCTCCCGTATGGCTGAGGCTATGCCCTGCGCGCCTTCCTGCCTGATATAGCACAGATGTCCGTCGTACTCATCGGGAATGCCTTCCAGCTTATAGCAAAGCACGGGCTTGCCTGTACGCATGTATTCAAGCGTTTTGCTGGGAAATGAATACCGCGTGAAGATTCCGGATGCGGGGCGCGGATTGATAAGCACTGTTGCCATTGACTGTAGGCGCAGTGCTTCTTGATGAGATACAAAACCGAAATAGCGGATGTTTTTACAACGGGAGGCGGCGGCGCGCACCGTTTCGCTCATGCTTCCCTGCCCACAAATCCATAGATCATATTCCGGAAGCATCTCAAAAGCCGACAACAGCTCCTGAATACCTAAAGCGGGCTCCAAGGTGCCCGTATAAAGAACCGTTCCGCGCATTTGGGGCGCCTGAACGCTGGCTTCTTCGCTTGACGCATCTGTGCGTATTAGGCCCTCGATGACGGTATAAGGCTTTTTGCGCACGTTAAGAGCGTCGGCCATGGGCTCGGTCAGCAGCACAAAACCGTCCATTCGCTGGCACAGCGCCATGCTGTCGTTCCCCCACATGTATTCCAAACGCTTCAATAGCCCTTTTCGTCCGGAGGCCAAGCCCAGCTCGTTGGGCAAGTCCGTCACAATTACGCAAGCCTTCAAATCTGGGAAACGACGCTTAACGCGGTCAATCGCCTGCATAAACGGCAGATACAGCGTGTAAAGAAGCACCGTGCGGTTTTGCGGGCTTTGCTGCGCCCAGTCCGTCAGATAGCGAACGGCGCGCTTCATGCGCATGTGGCGTTTCATCCATGGAAGATTGATGCATCCCAGCTCATAGATGCTGTTATCATCATGCGGGCCGGCGGGAATGAGCAGCTTGCGGTACTGCACAGGAAAAACGCCGACAGGAAGCGCGTTTAAAATATGAAAGGCTTCCCCATTGTTTAGATTCCCCCGTATTCCGTCCACGAAGGCGCGCTGGTAGCTGTTTATCTGGTTTTGAATCTTGTCCTTTGCGTTTCGGCGCACCTCGTCCGCCATATCCTCGGGATACATCAGGGACATCATCAGCACATTCATATAAGGAGCTCCTTGTATAGCGACAAATAGGCCTGGAATGTATTTTGCGCGTCAAACACTTCCGCACGGCGCAGACACGCCTGCGTTCTGTCCGGCTTTTCGCCGCAGAGCGTTCGAATGCCCTCGCAAAGCGCTTCCACATTTCCCTTGGGAACAACGACGCCGCATTCCGGCGTAAGCGCTTCAGGGCAGCCCCCCGTGCGGAATACCGCGATAGGCGTTCCGCATGCAAGCGCCTCCAGGTTTACCATCGGCATATTATCCTCCATGGTTGGGTTGGCAAAGCAATCGGCGGTCGTGTACCAGCTTGCAAGCTCCTCCAGGCTTTCCGTATGAGCGATGCCAATCATCCCTTTGGGCAGCTTCCGAATCTGCGCTTCGCTCAGGCCGATGACAACAAAGCGGTATCCTTCCCCCATGCGCCCGGCTGCTTCAATAAGGAAATTCAGCCCCTTTCGCTCGTCCCATTCGGAGGCAACCGCCAGCACGACGCGCCTGTTTCCAAGCTCGTAGCGTTGGCGCAAATCGCTTTGGACGGGGTGGAAGTCACTGCGGTTTACACCGTTATAGATGACCCGTACAGGATGAGTTTGCAGAAAGGAGCGCGACAAAGGTTGTTTCATCCATTCGCATGGAGCTACGAAGGTTAAGCGTTCAAGCGGCGCAAAGAGGCGCTTTTTCATGCGGTAATTGCGGGAGGAACCATCAAGGCCGATGCAGATTGGATAGCTGCGCTGTTGGGGGCAACTTTTGCATTCCGTTTTCCAGGAATCACAACCGCAATAATCAAAGTAGGCGCAATGGCCTGTAAAGGGCCAGCAATCATGCAGCGTCCATACCACGGGGAGCCTTGCGGATTTCAAATATGCAAAAAGCGTGGGCAGATGCAGGTAGCAGCCATGAAGGTTATGCAGATGGATGAGATCGGGCCGAAAGCCTTCCAATTCACGGATCAGAGCTCGTGTCGCAAAATAGCTGCCGTACCCTTCCGCATCCATAAGCTTGCGCATAGCACCATGCAGCTTTCGCTCAATGGGCGTGCCGATTCGAAAGGCGTAAGGTTCAGCCTCAGGCGGAACGCCGGGTACCCCATACCCAATTTTGCAAGCGCCGCCATCGACCTCTACCAGCCGCGCGATTTCAAGCGCAATGCGCCCTGTGCTTTTTACGCCGCAAAACGTGTTGAGTTGAAAAATACGCATTTTGCTATTTGCCTCCCGCCAGAGCCGTCAACATGCTTTCCAGGCGATCCATATGCTCCCGCTTCGTAAAATGCGCGTCGTAATAGGCTTGGCCGCGCCTGCCCATTTCCAGCTTATCTTCGGCAGCGAGAAAGCGCTTTACAACACCGGCGAAAGCCTTGGGGTCGTCAGGCAGAGCACAGAAGCCGCACTGTGCCTGACGAATCACATAGGCCGTTTCACCCGCGATGGAACCAAGCACGGGCTTGCCCGCGGCCATGTAGCTTTGCACCTTTCCGGGAAGGGTGTCGTTTACGCTGATATCGTCCCGCATGCTTACAAGCATAGCGTCCGCCATGGCATAGAACGAGGGCATATCGCTCAAAGGCCGCCGTCCATAGAAGATGACGTTTTCCAAGGCAAGGGAAGCGGCAAGTTTGCGGCAGGCCTCCTCATTGGAGCCATCGCCTATGATGTGCCAACGGATAGGCTCGTTGCGAAGCAGCGACGCCGTCTGAATCAGAATTTCAACCGCCTGTACTTTCCCGATGTTTCCGGCAAAAACAAGGTCGATTGCCCCGGTTTTAGGCGGGCATGGCGGAAGCGCCTGGCGAAACAGATCATCCGCAAACTGCGGCATGTATTGCTCGTCTGCTACGGTGATGCCATGTACCTGGCGCAAATACTCCTGAAAGCGTTTGGATGAATAAATGAGCATATCCGCCCTGCGATACACCCACCGGCTGACTTTCTTCATAAAGCCATAGAAGAAGGAATCCTCGCGCACATTCATGGCTGCCAAACAGGCGGGCCAAATATCCAGCACATAAATCATCAGTTTCCTTTTCGTAAAGCAGCGCAGCAAGGAAGCGGGTAAGCTCATAAGCACCGGGGAGGTGGAATAGGCGTAAATCACGTCATAATCCCGCTTTAGCAAGAGCGCCTTCACGCTTGCGGAGGTCATGTAGCTCACATAATTGATGGCCAGGCCCAGCTTCCCGGGCCTGCGGCCAATCTCAAAGCAGCGTCTGATCTCAACGCCGTTGCGAAGCTGCCTGCGATTGCGGAAGCGGCGGTATTCCTGGGGAATCACGCCGCTGGGATAATTCGGCAAACCAACAAGCGCGGTCACTTGATGCCCACGCTGCACAAGCGCTTCGCAGATTTCCGTTACGCGAAAATTTTCCGGCCAGTAATGCTGGCAGATAACAAGTATCTTCATTTGCGCGTGGCTTGAGCCCTCTCAAACAACGCTTCCGCCTCCCTGCGGGCGCGCTGAAGCACCAGGGCGGCGTTAAGCGTGGGATACGCGCCGTGATCGTAAAGCACCTGTCCGTTTACCATGGTCAGCGCTACATCGCTGCCCTGAACGGTATAAACCAGGTCGCTTTCCAGGTCGTTGCAGGGGCAGAAGTGCGCTGCTCCCATATCCACCAGAATCAAATCGGCCAGATAGCCGGGCTTGAGCAGGCCCAGGTTTTCATAACCGATCGCGCGTGCGCCAACGCTGGTTGCGGCCGCAAGGGTCTGTGCAGGTGAAACCACCGTGGGATCCAGCAGCGTGCCCTTTTGCAGCATGGGCATCAGCTTGATTTCCTCCCAGAGGTTTAAGTTGTTATTGCTCGCTACCCCATCCGTGCCAAGGGCAATCCTGCACCCGGCCTGAAGCATCTTCGCAACAGGCGCCACGCCGCTTGCAAGCTTCAGATTGCTGATGGGATTGTGCAGAATGGTTACGCCGCGCCTTGCAAACAGCTCAATATCCTCGTCCGTCATCCAAACGCAGTGCGCCGCCAGCACAGGATATTCAAGAATCCCCAGTTCCTCTAAATACTGCGGAGGCGTAAGGCCGCGGCGCTCAATGCTGCCGTCAAAATCCAGCTTGGTTTCGCTTACATGAATATGGATGGGAACGCCGTACTGCCCGGCGGCGTCGCGGATTTTTTCAAGCACTTTCCGGGTGGTAGCGCCCTCGCTGTGCGGGGCCAGGCTAACGCGAATACGGTCGTCAGCCGCATGGTTCCACTTTTCAATCAACGCTATATTGGGCAGCAAATCAGCGCAGCTTTCGTCAAAATCCACAACGCCATGGCCTAAAAGCGCGCGCATGCCGCTATCCCGGACAGCTTCCGCCTCCATGTCCATATGCATGTACATGTCGTTGAAGGAGGTAATTCCAAAGCGAAGCATTTCCATAATGCCCAGATCCGATCCCGCGCGCACAGCCTCGTCGGTCAGATGCTTTTCAACGGGAAAAATGGCCTCGTTGAGCCAACGGTCAAGCGTCAAATCGCTGCCGATGCTTCGCAGCAGCGTCATGGGCGTATGAGTATGCATGTTGCAAAGGCCCGGCATCGCCAGCGCTCCCTGGCCGTCTATGGTTTGATCAGGCTCAAACGCGGGCGCTTCGCTGCGCTTTCCCGCATATACGATGAGGTTATTCTCAATCAAAATTTCCGCATCAGAAATAAATGGAACATGCTTTTCCGTGGTTACGCCAGGCGTGAGCAGTATGTTGGTGATACGGGTGCGCATAAGCTATCTCCTCCTTCAATATACTGCCATTATAGCATAGTGCTCGACATTTGAAAAGGGAACGGCAGCCGCCGTTCCCCCATCTTCTCCATCTGTTCCTTACAGGATATAGCGCTTCATATCCATGGATACTTCATCCTTACCAAGGTGCTCCACCACATAATCGCCGTTGATATTGAGATAAACATTGGGCATTTCCTCGCCGCCTGCATTGAAGCTGATGTCCTCCAGCAGCTTTTCAAACACGGCAAACAGCCGCCTTGCGCCAATATCCTCTTTGGTTTCATTCATTACAAAGGCCGCGCTGGCAATAGCGTCAATGGCGCTGTCCTCAAAGGAAAGAAATACCTTATCCACCGCCAAAAGAGCCTCGTATTGTCTGGTAAGCGCGTTCTCCGGCTGGGTCAGAATGGCCTTGAAATCTTCCTGCGTAAGGCTTTTCAGCGTTACCTGCACAGGGAAGCGGCCCTGTAGCTCTGGGATGAGGTCGCTCACTTTTGCCACATGGAACGCGCCCGCGGCAATAAAGAGCATAAAATCCGTGCGCACGGCGCCGTATTTGGTGTTCACGGTGCTTCCCTCCACAATGGGGAGAATGTCGCGCTGAACGCCTTCCCGGCTTACATCCGGCCCATGGCCGCCCGCCGAGCGGCCTGCCACCTTATCAATCTCATCGATAAATACGATTCCCTGCTGCTCTGCGCGGCGGATAGCCTCCTCGCGCACCTC
>JALEIQ010000028.1 GCA_022769795.1 Clostridiales bacterium | reverse complement strand
CAAAAGTTCAAGCTGCGCGAAATGGGCGTGGAGCTGCTTGGCCTACAGGCCGCCGCAAATATCGAAACCGCGTAACCGCGCGCCGTTCAGGCGCATGCCGAAAGCTATGGAAAAAATAGAAGCAGGGGAGTTTCGTTCCTGGTTAGGAATGGAACTCCCTGCTTATGCAATAGCGCAGCACGGATTCCATCTGCGGGGAAACCCATTTGTCCCGGTGGTACAAAAGCTGCTTCCATATTTCAATGTCAAAATCGTTCACAGGCAGGCGAGCCAGCCTGCCTGCCTCAACGCCGCGCTCGGTTACGTAATCGGGCAGGAAGGAAACGCCCACGCCCTGCTCCACCAGGGAGCAGAGCAAATCCGTGCCGCCCGCCTCCAAAACGGGCTGCACCTCCAAAAACATTTCCGCGAGCTTTTCCTCCATCAGCCTGCGATAGCTCATCCCCTTTTCCGTCAGCAGAAGGGGTTGCCGCACCAGCTCCTGAATCGACAGGGAGGCGGCCTGGGCCAGAGGGCTGTCCGCGCGCGCCACAAAGTGCATGGACACCTTTTCCTCCCGGACGATAACGTATTCCGTATTGTAAATGTGATTATCCAGCGTTAAAATCGCATCCACCTCATTATGGTTCAGCAGCCGGAACATCTCCGCCGTTCCGGCCGCGATTACCTTGAGGGTAATTCCAGGGTATCGTTCCCTGAACAGGCGGAAATGGCGGCTTAGCAGCGATGCGCACAGCGAATCGGCCATTGCCAGGCGAACATGCCCGGCAACCGCCTTAGCGTCCTGCACGGTTTCCTTCAGCTCCCGGGTAAGCTTGCCGACCTGATGGGCATAGGCCAGCACCTCGCGGCCTCTTTGCGTTAAAACCACCGTATGGCCAATCCGCTCAAACAGCTGGCAGTTCAGTTCCCGCTCAAGCTGTTTGATCTGCGCGGATACGGTGGATTGGGAAAACCTAAGCTTTTCCGCCGCTTTTGTGAAGCTGTTCAGCTCCGCCACCTGAACGAAGGTTATAAGGTATTTCAAGTCCATAAGCGCTCATTCAATCGAATATTTCGATTCTTTCTATTATGATTATCAATTTTACAGATTGACCGTTTCAGTATATACTCAATAGGAGAAAAACGCAATGACGCTTGCGCAAGCGCGGCAGGCGTTGGGGCGGCTGGATGAGGTGCTTGAAAAAATGAACGTGCTTGAGGCGATTGGGCAGGCGATCGTTACCGCGCTGCACGCCGTGTACCGCGTGCTCTGGGGTGATCTAATCACCATACCGCTGCCCGGCGGAAGCTCCCTGGGGATTTCCCTGCTGGTGCTGATTTTGATTCCTTCCGGGATTTATTTCACCATCCGAACCAGATTTCTGCCCTTCCGGCTTTTCCCGGAAATGCTGAGGGTGGCGAAGGGAAAAAGAGGAGGCTCTGAGAACGGGGCGATCTCCGGTATACAGGCGTTGATCGTTTCCACGGCCACGCGGGTTGGAATGGGCAATCTGGTGGGCGTGGTAGCCGCTATTTCGGCAGGCGGCGCGGGCGCGATCTTCTGGATGTGGCTGATCGCCCTGCTGGGCGCGGCCACGGCGTTTGCCGAAGCGACGCTGGCGCAGATGTTCAAGGAAAAGGACCCCCTTTACGGGGGCTTCCGCGGCGGGCCCGCCTATTATATCCATCACCTTTTTCTCAAAAGGGGCGGCAAGCGTAAAAAATCTGTTATCGCGGCGCTGTTCGCGCTTTCCGGTCTGATTTGCTGGTGCGGTATCAGCCAGGTGATTGGCAATTCCGTTTCTTCCGCCTTTGAGAACGCGTTTCAAATTCCGCCGCTATATACAACGCTGCTGTTGGTAGCCGTCGCGGCGGCGGTGGTGCTCAGAAAGAACGCCACCGTGAAGGTGCTGGACGTGATGGTGCCCGTTATGGCCACGCTCTATCTTCTGTTGACGGTATTTGTGATTGTGAAAAACGCGGCGCAACTGCCCGCCGTTTTTCAACGGATTTTTGCAGAGGCGTTTGGCCTGCGCCAGGCGGTTGCCGGAGGCTTTGGCGCGGTGATCATGAATGGGGCCAAGCGCGGGCTGTTTTCCAATGAGGCCGGTTCCGGCTCCGCGCCGTGCGCCGCCGCCGCGGCTGATATCAGCCATCCCGCCAAGGAAGGGCTTTTGCAGGCGCTTGGCGTATTTATCGATACCATCGTGATATGCAGCTGTACGGCCATGATTATGCTGCTTACGCCCATGGAGCTTACGCGGGGCCTGGAGGGTATGGATTTGCTGCAAACCGCTATGCAATACCATATGGGCGGCTTTGGCGTTGTGTTTATTGCCGCCGTGCTCTGGTTGTTCAGCTTTTCTACCTTTATTGGCATTTTGTTTTATGCCCGGCCCAATATCGCCTATCTGTTTGGCGATAACTGGACGTCCCAAACGCTATATAAAATTTTGGCGCTTGTCATGCTATTTATGGGAGGCCTGGCCGCTTACACGTTCGTATGGGATTTGGGCGATATAGGCGTGGGCCTGATGACGGTATTTAATATGATCGCGCTGATTCCGCTCGCGCCCAGGGCGGTGGACTCCCTGAAGGAGTATGAAAAAACGCTTGCAGGCAGGGCGAAACCCTAGAGAAATTGGGGCTTTTCAATGCAAAAGGGGAGGCAGGGCTATGGCGGAACAGGAAAGACATTACAGCTTTTTCCAAAACAGGCAATGCGAATATTTTCCCTGCCATCAGGGCGTTGACGAGGCGGATTTTAACTGCCTGTTCTGCTACTGCCCGCTTTACGCGCTGGGAAGGAAATGCGGCGGAAACTGCCGCTACGATGAAAAGGGCAATAAGGACTGCTCGGCCTGCGCATTTCCTCATCAAAGGGAGAATTACGGTCTGGTGCTGACGCGCTATAAGGACATTATGGATGCGGTAAGGAAGATCGATGGGGATTGAGAGTACATACAAAAATTGCCGCCGGATAAAAAACCGGCGGCAATTTCTTATTTGGAAATGTCAACCCTCAAGCTTTCCCGGGAGCGGGATGTGATCCAGCGATACCAGCGGAATGCCCTTGTATTCGGTGCGGCGCTCGCCCTCGGTAAGCGCGCAGGCGATGACGGCAATCTCAATGCCGATCTCCTTGGCCAGGGCCAGAACGGCCTCAATGGTGCCGCCCGTGGAAACCACATCATCCAAGAAGCACAGGCGCTTGCCCTGGAAGGCGGAATACTTTTCCTTGCCAATCCACAGCTCCTGCTGTCCATGCGTGGTGATGGACTCCACCGTTACGCCCTTGGGCTCAATCATGAAGGCCTTGCGGCTTTTGCGCAGCTCCAGATAGCGCGGATAACCCGCGCTGATGGCCTGCGCCAACCCACAGGACTTGGTTTGAACGGTTACAAAGCCGTCAAAGGCATAGGGAGCCAGCTTCTTGGTGAGCTCCGCCGCGGCGACGCGATTCCATTCGGCCTCACCCGTCATATCGAAGGAGTAGATGTAGAAGCCGCCGCCCAAATCCAGCATGGGAAGGTCAACGGGAAAATCCGGTGAAAGGAAAAC
>JALEIQ010000215.1 GCA_022769795.1 Clostridiales bacterium | reverse complement strand
GTAATCCAGGAAAGAATCGCGCCGGATACGATGCCCGGCACCATCACCGGCATGGTCACGTTAAAGAACGTTTGCATGGAACCGTATCCCAGGCTGGCCGAAGCCTCGTCAATGCTGGGGCTGATTTGCCTGAGAATGGCCGCGCTGGAACGCACCGTGTACGGCATCCTTCGTATCACATAGGATATAATGATGATAGCCGCCGTGCCGGACAGCACCAGCGGAGGCCGGTTGTAGCTCATCAGCAGCAGCAGGCCGAAAATAGTGCCCGGAATTACGTAGGGGAACATGATGAACACGTCCAGAATTTTGGAGAAGAAGTTCGTTTTGCGCACGGTAAGGTACGCAAACAGCGTGCCCAGAATGACCACGATCGCAATCGCAATCAGGCCGAACTCAAACGTGTTCAGGATGGACTTGAGCGACTTGGTAAACACGGTGATGTAGCTGCCAAAGCCATAGCCCTCGGCCCACATAACGCCCTTGGTGTTGCGGAAGGAAATCAGGATGATGTAGACCTGCGGCAGGGTAGCCAGCACAGCGATGAGGTATACATAGAAATGCGCGAAGAAATTGGGCAGGCCCTTGAGCTGCTTGGGCTTAGGCGGATTGAGCATGCTCATGGTATAGTTCTTGCGGTTGGTGATGTGCTTTTGCAAAAGGAACACCAACGCCGCCACAAAAATCATGATCATGGCCACCGCAGAAGCGAAGTTCGCGTTTGTGCCTGTTTCGCTCACCCACTCCTGATAGACGATAACGGGCAGCGTGCTAAAGCCCTCGCCAATCAGCCTGGGGGTGCCGTAATCCGCAAAGGCACGCAGGAACACGATGGTAGCGCCCGCCAGTATGGTGGGCAGCACCAGCGGCAGGCTCACCTTCAGCACCTTGCGGATGCCATGATAGCCCAGGCTCTCCGCAGCCTCGCCCAGGGAAGCGTCCACCTTTTTGAGCGCGCCCTTGGTATACATGTAAATATACGGGAATAGCTTGAGCACAAACACCAGCAGGATGCCGCCGAAGCCGTATATGCTGGGCACCGAAATGCCCATGCCCTTGAGCAGGGTGGTAATCTCGCCGCTGCGGCCCAGCATCAAAATCCAGGAGTACGCGCCAAGGAAGGGCGGGGACAGCATGGAGATGATGACCAGGATATTAATCAGCCGGTTGCCGCGGATTTTGAACGTAGTGGTGATATACGCCAGCGGCACGCCGATCAAAATAACCAGCACCGTCGCGCAGGAAACCACCTTGATGCTGTTCCACAGCGCCGTGGTATAGTACTTGCGCGAGAAGAACTTTGCAAAGTTGTCCAGCGAGAACAGCGAGGCATCCCCCGTTTGCAGGGAATACACCAGCATGCGCACAACCGGTATCACCAGGAACAGGCCGAAGAAAACCAGGGAAAGCAGGCTGATAAACGTCCAGAAATCAAACCGGACGCCCTTCTTAAACATGGCTCTCCACCCCCTGAAGCAGGGTTGTTTCCGTCTGCGCGTCAAAGAGGTTAATGCGGCGGGTGTTCACTGCCAGATAGATGGTTTCGCCCGGCTCGTGGATTCTCTCCGCGCTGCTGGTATCGGCGGTTACCTCAATATGCGTTCCGGTGCCACAGTCCACCACATAGTGGATGTACTTGCCCAGGAAGCGTTTAATCATCACCTTGGCCTGCATGCCGTGCTGCTCGTCCGTAAAAATGAATTCCTCCGGGCGCACATACACCAGCAGCTTGCTTCCCTTTTCAAGGGGCTTTACGCCCTGCATTTCCACGGTCAGGCCGGTTTGCATACGGATAACCGTCTTTTCCCCGGTCTGCTCCACAACCTCGCCCTCAAAGCGGTTGCTGTGGCCGATAAACTCCGCCACAAAGGTATTATACGGGCGCGAATAAATGCGCTCGGGCGTTTCAATCTGCTGAATATCGCCCTTGTTTATCACCGCTATGCGATCCGAAATGGCCAGGGCTTCCTCCTGGTCGTGGGTTACATAAACGGTGGTGATGCCAATCTTCTTCTGCACCTCGCGGATGGCCTCGCGCATTTCAATGCGCAGCTTTGCATCCAGGTTGGAAAGCGGCTCGTCCATCAAAAGCACCTGTGGCTGCACCACGATGGCGCGCGCAAGGGCCACGCGCTGCTGCTGTCCGCCGGAAAGCTTATCGGGATAGCGGTCCTTATACTGGGTAATCTGTACCGTATCCATAATGGCTTCCACGCGGCGCTTAACCTCGTCCTTGGAAAGCTTTTTGTTTTTCAGTCCGTATTCAATATTGCGGTAAACCGTCATATTGGGGAAGATGGCATAGTTCTGGAACACCATGCCAAAGTTGCGCTTATAAACGGGAATGTCATTGATAACCTGGTCGTCAAAGGCAATGGTGCCGTGCTCAACGGTGTTGAAGCCGGCGATCATGCGAAGGAGCGTGGTTTTTCCGCAGCCTGAGGGGCCAAGCAGGGTAAAAAGTTCCCCGCTGTTAATGTCCGCGGAGAGGTCTCGAATGACGACGTTGTTCTCGTATTTTTTCATGACATCCTTGATATGAATTGATACTGCCATTTTCACCACTCCATCTTATGGATGGGCGCCCGCCGCATGCCTTGCAAGTACGGCGGACGCCCGGAATCCCGCATTCGCTGCGGTATGCGCTAGGTAAGATCAGATCGAGGTCAGGATGTCCTGGAAGGTGGTCTTAATCTCGGCGCTGTCTACATCAGGATAGGCAATCTGCACCAGTTCCTCGGTGGGAACGCGGCCTTCGGTGGTCATAGGAACATCCTTACGGATGGGGCGCACGTTCACGCCGGCTTCCATGGCGGTCTGGCATTCCTGAGATACCACGAAGTCGATGAACAGCTTGGCGTTATCAGGGTTGGCGCCGCCCTTCATAAGAGCGATGTTGGAGGTGCGCAGCGTGATGCCTTCCTTGGCGTATACGGCGTACACATCCGCGCCGTCCTTCATGTAGGAGATGGTCTTGTCCTCGTTGCACAGGCCAACGGGATACTCGCCCTCAACCACGGCCTTGTACGCAGCGGAGGAGCCGGAGGCAAACTTGCCGTCCAGGTTGGTCAGGAAGCGCTTTACGAATTCCCAGCCATCCTCCAGGTTGCCGGTGCCGTTCATGGCGGCCAGCATGTTCACAACCACTTCCAGCGCGGAGCCGGAATCAGCGGGGTTAGCAAAGGATACCTTGCCCTTGAGGCGCTCGTCGCACAGGGACTCCCAGCCGGTCACTTCCACGCCCAGCTCGTTAATCAGGGTCTTGTTAACGATGATGCTGTTCACGTTTACATAGCAGGGGGTGTAGAGGTTATCCTCGGGCACGAACTCGGCAAACAGGTTATCGGTTTCGGTGCTGCGATAGGGCTCCAGGCAATCCTGAATGCCGCGGTAGATGGTATCGCCGCCGCCCATCATCACATCACCATAGGGAGCTTCCTTCTCGGCGTTGATACGGCTGGCCATTTCGCCGGTGCCGCCGCTCACGATTTCAACCTCGATGTCGGGGTACTTCTCGTTGAACAGGTTCACGATGAGCTCATACTCGGACGCGCCCGCAGACGTGTAGAGCACCAGCTTGCCGGTACCGGCCTCGGCCATACCAGCGGTGGGGAGCAGGCACAGCATCATGGCTGCAACCAGCAGGCAGCTAAGGAATCTTTTCATTGTCATACCTCCTGAATAGAATTTTTATGGCAAACCCGATCCACAGATCAGGCTTGTTTCCATGGCGGGGTATCCTTCAGGGAACCGTTGAAGCGTTCGATCTGCCGCGCCTCATACGCGCCGGCAAACGTGCCGTTTAGGAAATTGTCAAGCCCACCGGCCACAAACTCGGCCCAGGACTCCACCTCGTTGCCCGGGCGAATGGGGAAAAACAGCACGCCGTTTTCACGCGCGGCCTCCAGGTCACCGGGAGCGTCGCCGATCATCAGCACATCTTCCGGCTGATACCAGGTTTTCAGCGCGTTGATGCACACCTTTTTGCTGCCATCCTCCTGCGCGCAAAGCTGATGGACATACCGCATCAAATCGTGCTCGGCCCATTCCTGCTTCAGCGCCTGACGCGCCGTGGCGGAAACAATGGCGATATCCGCCTCGCCGCAAAGCCTTTGAAGGCTTTCCCGAACGCCCGGGAAGGGCGGGATGCCATGCACCATTTCAGCGTTGCGGCGGTTGCATTCCAGCGACCATTCCAGGGCCCGCTGCATAACCGGATCGCCCTTCTCGGCCTCCTCGCGGATGGAGTCGTTGTTCAAAACGGACGACGTTTCCAGCCAGCGCCTGAAGGAGGCGATGTCCGGAAGCTGGAAGCCCAGGCGCTTTACCTCCTCGCGCTCGCTGAGCCAGTCAAACGTCATGACCAGTTCATGAAAGCGCGAGCGTCCGCGATGCTTGGAATACAGATTGCCGTACTCCCATACCTCGCGCACATATTTGGAAATAGGCTGCAAGCCCCACACCAGAATGGTCGCCGGGCAGAAGCACTCCTTGTGCTTAATCTCCATCGTATCAAACGCGCAGCCGTCGGAATCAATGCACACAAGCCGTTTATGCGCGGGCGCATAGTTGGGAAATAGTTTGGTTTCCATACGCTCCCCCATATCTTACAAAAGGTATTTTTCTATCGCTTCCGCCACGCCGTCCTCATAGAAGGGAGCGGCCACGTAATCGGCCTTCGCCTTGAGCGCGTCGGGAGCGTTGCCCATGGCCACGCCAATGGCCGCGCGCGTAATCAAGGGCTCGTCGAGCCTGCTGTCGCCCAAGCTAAGCACGCTCTCATAGCCGTAGCCCAGCTTCTTGAACAGCGCGTCCATCGCGTCCGTGCGTTTTTGCCGCTTGGGGAAGAACTGGATATCCTTTCCCGCGCCGTCGGTAATCTCAACGATGCCCGTGTCCTCCAAAGCCTTTATAAGGGGCTGCTGCTTTTCCTCCGGCACGCCATAAATATTGAATTTCTCAATGCCGATTCCCTTTTCCAGGAAGAATTTAGACGGCGTAGCCACCGCCACCTGCCGTCCCAAATCCATAAACCATACGTGATGCGGCGGCACGGGATAGCTGCCAAGGTCGTCGCAGACGTCCTTCTCCATATAAATCAGGCCGTCGGCGGAAATTTCGGAGTAAATGTGCTGGTTTTCATACAGCCTGCACAGCATGGCGGATTCCTCCGGGGTAAAGAGCGATTGATAGATAATTTCATGCGTCTGCCTGTCCACCACGCGCGCGCCGTTGGCGGTAACCCAATAGCGGATGCGCGGTTCCGCCTCGATCTGCGGCGGGAACATGTCCTCGCAGCGGCCAGTACATGGAATAATCTCAATGCCCTTGTCCAGCGCAGCACGAAGCGCCCTCATGTTGCGAAAAGAGATGTAGACCTGGTCGCGCTGAAGGCTGGTACCGTCAAAATCAAGCAAAATGGCGCGAATATTCATGTGCGATTCTCTCCTCAAAG
>JALEIQ010000174.1 GCA_022769795.1 Clostridiales bacterium | reverse complement strand
TCTTGCGGAAGCATTTCCGCGAAACAGGGTGGGGGCTACGCGCCCCCACACCCTGCGCCTACTCTTTCTGGAAAGAGTAGGCAGAAAGCGGCGGCACGCAGACTTCGGCAAAAACCCCTGAATGCCGATTTTGGGCGCGGGGACGCACAATCGGCGCTCTTTGTCCGGGAGTTGGACTTGCCTTGGGGGCTTGACTTATGCGGTGTGCGTCCTGATCCGCGCCCAAAACCGGCGGGGGTTTTTGCCTGCGCTTGCTATTGCCGCTCTTGTGCGTCTGGCTCCGAGTTTTTTAGATTGGCCTTGCGGGCGCGGGTTGGGGTGGAGCTTCGCTCCGAGTTTTGCAGATTCGCCTTGCGGGCGCGGCAGGAAACAACTTTCTATCGGAGCATTGGGCCCTCCGCGGCCAACCCCCGCCTGGCGGGGGTCCAGGGGTATCCCCTGGTCGTTTCAAGGGGGTTAGGGGAGGGCAACTAAGGGGGAAAATCGAAATCCCCCCTGGCCCCTCTGGCCCTAGCGGAGCGGGCTGGTGGCCGCTCAAGCACCATCGGCCTCACTTCGCGCACGCGAAACTACCGCAGAGAAAAGCACTGCCCCAGGAGGCGTGGCCCGTTAGGGCCGCCCTCCCGGCCAAGCCGCATGGCTGGCCTCTCCTCGCGCACGCGACACCAACGCAAAGGAAGGCATCGCCCCAGTCCCCAGGAGGCGCAGCCCGCCCAAAGGCGGGCCGCCTCCCGGCCAGGCCCCTTGGCTGGCGTGCCCCCCAAGCGAGCCGGAGGGCCTTCCGCCCTCCGGCGGTCTTATGCGCAGCCCCAAACACCCGCACCCAACCTCTGCGCGCCATAGGCGCGCAGTCCGGGGGTCCAGGGGGTCACCCCCTGGGTTGGAGTTCTTGACGGAGGAGTTCTTTGCCTTGTTTCTCCCAGCGTGAAATCTGCGGCTGCCCCACTCCGAAGCGCGCCGCGATTTCCGATTGCGAATAGCCCGCGCCAAAGCGTAACCATAGCACCTGGGCATAGGGCTTGGGTAGGCTTGTAAGCGTGTCCTTTAACAGCACCCAATCCTCAAAGCCTCCGCCGGGCTCGGCTGCCGTCTGCGTATCGAAGGTTCCGCTGGCCGTGCGCATGCGTTCGCGCGCGGCCAGCATAGCGCCCAGGCGCTCCGGCTCCACGCCCACGGCCCGGCCCAGCTCGTTTACGCTGGGCTCGCGGCCTTCGCGCGCGCATAAGGTTTCCCGCGCGGTTTCCACCGCGCACAGGATGCGAAGCTCCGCGCGCGGCACATGCATGGGCGCGGCCCGGCGGCACAATTCTCTGAGCGCGCCCAATACAAAGGGAATCGCATAGGTGGAAAACCGCACGCCACGGCTTTTGTCAAAGCGAGTAGCGGCCCACAAAAGCGCCGCCTCCGCCTCGCCAATCAGCTCCTCGCGGGGCACGCCACGCCCGTAGAAGCGCCGCGCGCAGTACACGGCCAGGCCGTAGTGCTCCCGCTCCTGTGGCTTAGCCGATTTCGTCAAGCATTCGCTCACGGTGCAACCCCACCTCGCCGGTGATGTATTTGCGCATGGTCACGGTGGTGCCCTGTCCCACGGCGCTTTCCACCTCCACAGCGTCCATAAAGGTTTGCATCACGCAAAAGCCCATGCCGCTGCGCTCCGTGCCGTCACCGGTGGAGTAAAACGGCTGCATGGCGGTTTCCACGTCCTCAATGCCGCAGCCCTCGTCGCGGATGGACACGGTCAATAGCCTGCGCTCGCCATATTCGGCCCGCATGGTCACCATGCCGTCCTCCCGGTCGCGGTAGCCGTGTACGATGGCGTTGGTTACAGCCTCGCTCACGGCGGTTTTGATATCGGCCATCTCCGGCAGCGTCGGGTTTAGCTGCACGGCAAAGGCCGCAATGGCCACGCGCGCGAACGCCTCGTTCTGCGGGCGCGCGGAAAAGGTAAGCTCCATCTGGTTTTGCATCACAGCCGCCCTCCCCTGTTATGTTCCTCCACGCCGATCACCCTGTCCAGCCCCGAAAGCCTGAACAGCTTTTCAACCGGCGGCTGCATGTTTTTCACGCTCAGGCTGCCGCCGCGCGTTTGCAGCGCGCGCAGCCGCCCCAGCAGCACGCCTATGCCCGATGAATCCATGAAGGTCAGGTTTTCCAAATCCAACACCAAATGCGTTATCTGCGGATCCTGGAGCATTTCGTCCAGCTTGCGGCGTATCTGCGGCGCGGCAAAATGATCCAGCTCGCCCGCGATTACAACTGTCACCGCGCCGTTTCGCGGCTTTGCCTGTTGCATCCTTCACCCTCCGTTTCGGTCGGTTTGCTGTGTAGAGTTCGTGTACGCGTCACTTTATCCTTTGCCGAAAAATGAGAGGTTATGCAAAACGGCGCGCCTGGCCGCGCTTTTTTCCGCGCGCGTTGACAGCGCAGGGAAAAAAGGCTATGATAGGCTTGGTTTGATGTGCATTCTGAACAAAGGAAGGGCATGCGAATGAAGCTGATAATCCAGATTCCCTGCTATAATGAAGCGGCTACGCTGCGCATCGCGCTGGATCACCTGCCCAAAAAGATCGAAGGCATAGATCAGATTGAAGTGCTGATTATCAACGACGGCTCTACGGATGAAACGGTTGCGGTAGCCCGAGAGTGGGGCGTAAACCACATTGTAAGCTTCCGGCAAAACCGCGGCCTGGCTCGGGGCTTCATGGCCGGTTTGGACGCCTGCCTGCATCTGGGCGCGGATATCATCGTCAATACCGACGCGGACGACCAATACTGCGGCGCGGATATCGAGCGCCTGGTTCGCCCCATTTTGGACGAAAAGGCGGACGTTGTGATTGGCGAGCGCCCCATTGACGAAACGGAGGATTTCTCCAAAAAGAAAAAACTGTTTCAGCACCTGGGAAGCTGGGTGGTGCGCGTGGCCTCCAATACCGATATTCCGGACGCGCCCAGCGGCTTTCGTGCCTATAGCCGCGAGGCCGCGCTTCGCCTGAACGTGGTGAATGAATATACCTACACGCTGGAAACCATCATTCAGGCCGGTTGGAACCGCATCCCCATGACCAGCGTGCCCGTGCGCACCAACCCGGAGCTGCGCCCCTCGCGCCTGTTTAACAGCATGTGGCGCTATATGAAGCGTTCCGCCGCGGTCATCATGCGTTCCTTCGCCATGTATAAGCCCCTGCGCTTTTTTGGCATCATCGGATTGGTGTTTTTCCTGCTGGGCGTTATCCTGGGCGTGCGCTTCCTGATTATTTTCTTTGCCACGGGCTCCGGCAGCGGGCATATCCAGTCGCTCATCCTGTGCGCCGCGCTGCTCATGATTGGCGTGCAGATTATGATTACCGGCGTGCAGGCCGATCTCATCAGCGATAACCGCAAGCTGCTGGAGGACGTGCAGTATCGCGTGCGCAAGATGGAATGCGCCCAGTCCTCGAGCCCTGCCAAGGAGGAAAAGCCGCTTTGAAAGCCATGATTTGCTTTACCCATCCGGCATGGGTGCATCAGTTTCATCACATCATATGGCGCATGCGCGAGCGCGGGGACGAGGTGCTCTGCTTTGTGGCCGAAAAGGACGGCAACTCCACGCTTCTGGAGCGCTATGGCATCCCCTACGTGCGCTGCGCCAAATCCACGGGCAAGAACCCCGTGCAAAAGGCCCTTCTGTTTCTAAAGCTCTCCATCCAGTTTTCCATTGCGGCGCTGCGCGAAAAGCCCGACATTATGATCGGCCGCGCCGCGCCCATGCTGGCCGTGGCCTCCTGGGTGTCCAATCGCCCCCATCTGCTGTACGAGGACACCGAGGTAAGCAAATTCAGCCTGCGCATCTGCAAGCGGCTGTCCACCAAAATTCTTACGCCGCGCACCTTTTTAACCGATCTGGGCCCCTGCCAGGAGCGGCTGGATACCTACAAGGAGCTGTTTTACCTGCATCCCTCCGTGTTCACGCCGGATAAGCAAACCCTGCGCGACGTGGGCTTCAACCCGGACGAGCCCTATATTCTGGTGCGCTTTGTGGCCTGGAACGCCAGCCCCGATATCGGCAAGCACGGCCTGGACGCGGCCGGGCAAATCGCGCTTGTGCGCAGGCTGGAAAAGTATGGTCGCGTGTACGTGAGCGCCGAGGGCGCCGTGCCGGATGAGCTCAAGCCCAATCTGCTTAAAACGCCCTACGAGCTTATCCACCACGTGCTGGCCTTTGCCCGCCTGGTGTTCAGCGAAGGCGCGACCATGGCCAGCGAGGCCGTTGTGCTGGGCACGCACGCGCTGTATGTGAATACCATCGTATCCGGCAGCACGCGCGAGCAGTGCGAACGCTTCCGCCTTCTGTATAACTTCAACGACGGGGATGACCGCTACGAGCGCGCCGCCGCCCAGGCCGAGGCCCTTTTGCAAATGCCCGACCTGGAGGAGCAGGGCCGCGAAAAGCAGCGCAGGCTGCTTGAGGAGAAGGTAGATATCAATAACTATTACATGGCCGAAATGGACAGGCTGGCAAAGGCCGGGAGGAAGGGTGCATGACGTGGCTGGACATCGGCAACGGCTGGCGCAACCTGTTCCTGCTCTCCTGCGCGGTACAGGCGGCGGCTATGGGCCTGTGGTTTGCCTCCCGCCGGTGGTTTTGCGGGCATAGCCGCCTGGCGTGCTTTTTGACCGGCGCGGCGGCCACGCCCCTGTGCCAATACCTGTGGGCGCTGCTTTTGGCGCTCGTGTGGCCAGGCGCGCCGCGCCTGGTTTACATTGGCGCGCCGCCTATGCTGGCGGCGCTTGGGCTGCTTGCCATGCTTGTGCGCCGGGCGCGCCGCCTGCCGGGGCTGGCGGCGCGGGGCCTTGCCTGGCTCAAGCGCCTGTTCCATCTGGATAAGCCCGCCGTGGTGAGCGCGTGCATGGCGCTGTGCGTCGTTGTTCTGCTGTTTCCGCCGTGCCTGCGCTTTTTAAGCAGCATGGATTGCGTTCGCGGCGGCGACGCGGGCGAATACCTGGCTTTGGCCCAGCGCTACTGCGAGGATCGCGACCTGGGTAAGCTTTTGGAAAAAGAGGAAACCGAGGGCCATTTCCGTGGCCACAGCCATTTTCCCTCGCTGGAGCTGTATATGAGCTACGGCCTGTTCCACACAGGCGGCCAGGTGGGCTATCCCAACGATAAGGCCGTGTTCACCGGCCTGGGGCTGCTCACGTTCTATATGGCGGCGGCGTATCTGGCGCTGCTGATCGCGCTGTGCCGGGGCAGGAAGCGCTGGGTGCTTCTGGGCGTGGTGCTGTTTAACCTGGTGCCCAACCTGTTTTTTTCCGTGCAAAGCGCGCCGCGCGACATCTGGCGTATTCTCGCGCTGCTGTGGGCCATGCTCTGCTTTGCGGGGATTCAACCGCGCGGAAGTTGGAAAAGCTATATGGGTAAGCTGGCGCTTTCCTTTGGCGTTTGCTTCACGGTGATGAGCACCCATGTGGTGTGCTTTGTGGTGCTGCCCTTCATCGTGGCCGCGTGGGTGGTATGGCGCTTCGCCTGCGCGCGCATGACGCGCCAGCGCGGCGCGGGAAAAACGCTCCTTGCCAGTCTGGGAATCGCGCTGGCGGGCGCGGCGGGCACCCTGCTTGGCTTTTCCGGCAACATCTGGTGCTACCTGCGCTGGGGTGAAATGTCCCCCTGGCGGCTGATGACCACCTATACCGGCGCGCCCTGGTATGATGCCTACATGGCTATTGAGTACAAGCTGGAGGAAACCACCACGCATCTGAACTTCTGGCAAGCCAAGGATTCCATCCTGCTGTCCTACGCCTCGCCCGTGGGCGAATGGGGCTTTCGGCTGGGCGTCGCGGCGCTGCTGGCCAGCGCGGCCTATGTGGTATACAGCCGAGTGCGTATGCGGCGCGCGGCCTCCGGGGCGCTTGCCGCCGTCTCCGCGAAGGACGGCCCCACGGCGGTGTTTGTAAGCCGTACCGCAAGCGCAGGCGCGAAAAGCGCCTCCATACTGCTGCTTGCGGCCCTGTACACGCTGATGACCCTCGCGCCCATGACCGGCCTGCTGGACAGCCCCCTGTACAGCTTTTCCGGCTCCTTTTTGAAGCTGCCCCGCTACACGCTGCAATGGTTCCTGCTGGCCTGCGGCATGATCTGCGCCGCCCTTTCCTGCCTGGAGGACGCATGGCCCGCGCTGTGCTGCGGGGCGAAAAGGCTTCTTTCCCGCCGCGCGCCGCGCGCCGCCGCGCTTGCGGCCTCGGCCAGAGCATGGCTTCTGCGCCTGCCCGCCCTCCTGTGCGCGCTGCTGTGCGTGCTTGGCCTGGTGAAGGGCGTGAATCAGACCGGCTATACCAATA